>JAXELM010000252.1:0-3776 GCA_034100525.1 Agathobacter sp. | reverse complement strand
TGCTTGATTTTCCATGAAAGAACTGCTTCCTGATGTCAATGTCACCAAAGTTTGACGCATGGTCTATTAAAGTGCGCCATTTTCTCAAATTTATTACGTGTCATATCCATTCTGGATAATATTTACTTTTCAAAGTTCATCTGACCGATGGATTTGGTCGGGAAGCTCAAGATTCCGAGAGCTTATAGTTGAATTTGCTTTTTATTTACATTTTAATTTTGTTTTGTTACTTCTTCAACTGACCATAGTATTTACATGGAGCCCATGGGACGCCGTCAAATAATGTGTACCAAGAGTTGTTACATGTATGGTAAGCTTTTGGTCCTTCCTCCCAGCATGTCGCAACAGCACATTTTACTGAAGGATACTGCTCCTTGATGTAGTTAGTCAAATCTGCATCCATGTAGTATGAACCTGTTGATTCTGGATAGAATCCGAATTTGTCATAAAACTTCTCGAAAACATCATTTACGAATGCTTTCTTATCCTCCATAGAGAACATCCAGATACAGAAATCCTTTTTCTTATATTTCTCACGTAACTCCTCACACGGAAGACCGAGTAATGAAAGTGCAATCTCATCACCATATACTTCGTGATCATGCTTTGCAAGTTCTACAGCTTCATCATTGAAAAGTGCTGCGTATGTCATCTGAATAGTACACTTAAGTCCATTCTCATGCGCAATTCACTGCTGAGTCTTGAAAATGTCAAGTGACTCAGTAATAAGAGCCTTATCCCCGATATCTTCTTCTTTTCTAAATCAAGAAAAAGAATTCATAATAAGTGCCATAAGCACAAGTTCCTTGTCTGTTCTGTTTTCGACACCATGTATATCTCCATCCTTGCAAAGATTCATGCCACCTGCATGCACTTCCACAACTTCGTCTCCGTCCGTAACTGTGGCTGTGCCTTCCAGAACATAGAATGCTTCAAATTCGCCGGAATGCTTATGTGGAGCAATTGAACATCCTGCCGGAATCACAAGCTTGCTAAATACTCTTCCATGTCCCGGAGCCTCATCAGGCAATAACCAGTCATGGAAATAGATATCTCCTTTTCCGCCCTGCGCATTACTTACTTTTCTTACATTTACTTCTTCTGCCTGTCTAATCATATTTCCTCCTTGTATTTGCAATAACTTCATTTTAACAATGGATAAATTACCTTATTCGTGATAAACTATGTTCATGAAAAATAATATCAAAGAACACATTTATAATAAAACTAAATCCATACCTTTCAGACATATAATCCTGTTGATTTGGCTGTGTGTCATCTGGGGACACTCTATGCAACCGGCCAATATTTCAAGTACAGAAAGTGGAACTGCTCTTACTTTTATAAACAACATTACCGGACATATTGGCATTGAGTTCACAGAACACTTCATCCGAAAGCTTGCACATTTTACTGAATATACTATATGTGGAGTTTTGCTTTCGGCAAGCTTTCATCAGCTTATTGCGCCATCCCAAAAAGACAAAGTCTACAAGTATCTGCACTTAATAGTCTCTCTCTTTTGTGGTCTGCTTGTTGCTATGATTGATGAAACCATCCAACTTTTCTCATACGGCCGGAGCTGTGAAGTAAAGGATGTCTGGCTCGATTTCTCAGGTATTTGCCTCGGAACATTTATGCTCATTCTTTTTGATCGTTTATTAACACGCCGAAAGGCATAATTATTGTGTTGATTCCTTTAACACAACCTCATATGGAAGCAATGTCTTGTTGGGCACTTCAGTCCCGGCAATCTGCCCGAGAAGATTCTTGCACGCAGCCATTCCAAGTTCCTTTGCGTCAAATGATAACGACGTAATTGATGGAATACTATTCTCAAGTACTGAGCTATTATAAAAAGAGGCTACTTTAATATCCTTCGGAATCTTAATGTGTTCTTCCCTTAGTTTTCTAAGTACCTGACTACAGATTGAATCATCCATACAAAGTATACAGTCTGCATTTTTCTCAAGCACATCCTCCACAGCTTTTTCAATAACAGCTTTGCTATCGAGATTCATATACAAATTCTGCTCATCAAGTTCTTTACCATATTGGCTGTACGCAGCTTTAACCCCCTTCATGCGCTTCTGGTTTGCAAAAATATGCTCATTACCACCCAGAATAGCAATTTTCTTCATACCCTTCATGAGTATTATAGATGTAAGCTCCCTACATGCATTCTCATGGTCATGGTCTATCTGCTTTACCTTTTTATTCTGACTTGTACCAGCCGCTACAAATGGTATATTTTTCTCAATCAAAAACTCAATCTGTGGGTCATCCACAAACGTTCTAAGCAGAACAACGCCATCCACTTTTCTGTTCTGTATAATTCTTCTAAGTCCGGTAATGTCATTCTCCTGACATATACAAAGTAGTATATCATACTCATTTATCTCGGCTATCTCCTGTATTCCCATGATTGCTTCCTGAAAAAACGGAAGGTCCACAAGCGCATAGTCTCCCGGCATTACCACGCAGATATTAAATGTCTTCGACTGCGCAAAACTCTTTGCTATAACATTTGGCTGATAATCATGCTCCTCAATATACGCAAGCACCTTTTTCCTTGTTTCTTCTCCAATTCTTCCTTTGCCTGATATTGCTCTGCTAACCGTAGTCTTCGACACACCGAGTGCCTCAGCAACATCGGATATAGTTATATTGCTTTCTTTACTCACCTTAACACCTTTACACCTTTACTTACTATTGATATGTATTTTATGCGCAATGTTGCGCATTTTTATTTTCCTACAATTGCGCAAAAAAGTCAAGTATGTTATACTAAACCTAAAATCAGAAGACTTTTTTGCTGCATTTTATTTGCGCAACTATTTTAGGAGAGTTCTATGAAAACAGATAAACTTTACTATGGTGCTGCATATTATGATGAGTATATGCCTTACGATAGAATCGAAGAAGATTTTTCCATGATGGAAAAAGCAGGTATGAATATCATACGAATTGCAGAATCTACCTGGAGCACCTGGGAGCCGCAGGAAGGCATTTTTGATTTCACACATCTTCATCGCATGTTAAACTGTGCAAAAAAACACAACCTGAGTGTCATTGTCGGAACGCCAACATACGCCATCCCTACATGGCTTGCCAGGAAAAGTGATGATATCCTTTCTGTCACACACGATGGTCCACAGCTATACGGTCACAGACAAAATATGGATATTACCAATCCTGTGTATCTCGAGCATGCCAGAATAATCATCGAAAAATTGATACTTGAAGTCAGGGATTGTCCAAATGTAATTGGGTATCAGCTTGACAATGAGACAAAATACTATGACACATGTGGTCCACGTGCCCAGGCAATGTTTGTGGAAAAATTAAAAGAACAATATCCTGATATCAATGAATTCAACCATGAGTTTGGACTTGATTACTGGAGCAACAGAATTGACAATTGGGATGATTTCCCAGATATCAGAGGAACCATTAACCAGAGTCTACACGCCGAATACAGACGTTTTCAGAGACAGCTCGTTACAGATTTCTTTAACTGGCAGTCTGATATCGTATCAAAGTACAAACGAGACGACCAGTTTATCACTCAGAATTTTGATTTCGAGTGGCACGATTATTCATATGGATTACAACCAGAAGTTGACCAGCATGAGGCTGCCAAATGTATGACAGTAGCCGGCTGCGATATCTACCATCCGTCGCAGGACAATCTGACGGGGCGTGAGATAACAGCCTGTGGCAATATAGCGCGTGGTCTTAAAAACGATAACTATCTCATCCTTGAGACCCAGGCT
>JAXELM010000138.1:0-9098 GCA_034100525.1 Agathobacter sp. | reverse complement strand
GTGGAAATATAAATGCAACATATATACTCGGAAAATCAGTAAAAGCCTGTGAGGAAGGTTCATTAATAGGCGCAAGAATCACAAAGCTTATGCTATCAGATGCGGTAAGCATTGAAGCAGATGACACAGAAGAGTATGAAGGAATGAGAACGCTGCATCTATACAAAGACGTAGTTCTTAGTGACCCATTCGATATGGAACTCTTCAAGATACTGCAAAAGGCGGCAGAAGGTGAAGATACACTTAAGCCGAAGAAGCTTAAGAAATACTGTAAAAAGCATTATTCCAAACTTGAGAAATATATGAAGAAATGCGAGGAAGATGGAGTAGAATATCTCCAAGATAATGGATATATTAAAAAAACATTCAATAGTCGACATGATTTAAATGAATCCGGTCTTGCAGAATTAAATCAGGTTCTTGGTCTTCGAAAATACTTAAAGGACTATGCCAACATAAACCATGCAGAAGTTGGTGAGACATGTGTATGGAAAGAATTGCTTCCATATTCAGATTTATTTAATATGGTAGATGAATTTGGAAATGGACTAAAAGCAGAATACGAGGATAATGATGATTATTATTATGATTCGAATATACTTCCATTTATTTTATTCTGTAATTACTCACATAGATATTCTGGAACAATGCATTCTTCAATGAGTGAAGGTGCGATAAATGCTGGTTCGTCCGGAGGAGGAGGAAGCGCATCCTTCGGAGGTGGAGCCGGATTCTCCGGAGGTGGAGGCGGCGGAGTACGCTAAATTCGTATAAAAAGCAAGTTAGAGGTGTCTATCTTGCTTTTTTTGACATTTAAGGCGAAATAAACTGCTGATATTATATCTACAAAGGGAACTATTTATAACAAATAGAATAATAATAACATTAGTAAAAGAGGAGGGAATGCGTATGACAAAAAGATTGCATAAAAGTCGATACAATGAAGTCTTATGCGGAGTATGTAGTGGTGTTGCAGAGTATTTTGATATAGACCCTACATTAGTCAGACTGGCATGGATATTGTTTACATTTGCAGGTGGAAGCGGATTACTTGCATATATTGTATGTGCAATCATCATGCCGGAACAGTAAGGAGTTTAGTTAATTAGAGGAGTTTAGTGTTTATATAAAAAATAAATCAGAAGGCTGATCAATTAGTGGTTGGCCTTCTTTTATTTGACTTTTTTTATCTTTAATGTTAACCTATTTGCGAATAAATGTTAACATTAAAGGAGAAAGAGATGACAAACAAGAAATTCACTATCAAGGATATGGTTATCAGTTCAATGTTTACGGTATTGATAACGGTAGGAGCATTTATAAAAATTCCTGTGCCAGTATGTCCGTTTACACTGCAATTTTTCTTTACAACAATGGCTGGGCTTATACTTGGAGCAAAAAGGGGCGCTATAAGCTGTGCATTATATGCAATTCTGGGACTGATAGGACTTCCGATTTTTGCGGAGGGTGGAGGAATCTGGTACTTAGCAAAGCCTACATTCGGATACATCATTGGATTTATAATTGGAAGCTATGTAACGGGAAAGCTTGCAGAAAGAAAAGGATGGGATAAGCCGTTACTTATATTTGTTGCATCATTTATTGGACTTCTCATAGTATATGC
This sequence comes from Agathobacter sp., assembly GCA_034100525.1. Lineage (GTDB taxonomy): Bacteria > Bacillota > Clostridia > Lachnospirales > Lachnospiraceae > Roseburia. The sequence continues at coordinate 7,474 of JAXELM010000138.1, read as the reverse complement.
ATGTGGCATGGTATATTACTACGTAATAGGGAATTACATAGCGGATTCGCCGATAGGAATATGGGCACTCTTCCTATATTGCTTCTTACTTGCTGTACCGGGAGATTTTGTACTGTGCGTATTAAGTGCATTGACAACAAAGCGAATAAGAAAAGCATTAGGAGGAAGAATTTAAATGAGCATAGTTTCAGAGTTAAAAGAAAAAGTTCTAAATGAAAATCAGATTACAAGAGAAGATGCAATTGATTTATATAATGCTCCTCTTGAAGAGTTATGTGAGGCAGCAGATGAAATCAGAAAGAAAAAGAGTGGTAATGGTTTTGATATCTGCACAATAATTAATGGAAAATGTGGAAAATGCTCAGAGGACTGTAAATACTGCGCACAAAGTGCACATTATCACACCTCACTTACGGAGAGCTATCCGTTACTTGATACTGACCGACTTCTTGCAGAGGCAAAATACAATGCTGACAGAGGCGTAATCAGATATTCAATAGTAACATCAGGAAAAAGATTGTCGCCTGAAGAAGTTGATAAGCTGTCTGAAAGCATCAAAAAAATAAAACAGGAAGTAGACATTGAAATATGTGTATCTCTTGGACTTCTTGGAGAAGAGGATTTTCAGAAACTGCATGAGGCAGGCGCGTCAAGAGTTCACTGTAACCTGGAAAGCTCAGAACGTTATTTCAAAGAAGTGTGCACCACACATACATATGCAGAAAAAATAGAAACACTTAAAGCTGCAAAAAGAGCAGGAATGTCAATATGCTCCGGCGGAATAATGGGACTTGGAGAAAGCTATGAAGACCGAATTGATATGGTACTTACAGCAAGGGAACTCGGTGTAAAATCAATACCTGTAAATTTTTTAAACCCGATACCGGGAACTCCGTATGCCGACAATAAGCCTCTGACAAGGGATGAAGCAAGAAGATGTGTGGCGGTATTTAGATTCATAATTCCGGATGGTTCAATTCGTCTGGCAGGCGGAAGAGGTTTGCTTGGAGATAAAGGAGAAAGTTGTTTTACGAGTGGAGCAAATGCAGCAATCTCAGGTGATATGCTTACAACAGCAGGAATTACTATTGAAACAGATATGCAATTACTAAACAAATTAGGATACGAGGTGAAGCTTTGCAATGTCTAAAGGGTTATTTATAACAGGAACAGGAACCGATGTTGGGAAAACATACGTGACAGGACTTATTGTAAAAAAATTACATAAAGCTGGCAAAAAAGCAGCATATTATAAAGCGGCAATGAGCGGGAATGAAAAGGATGAACAAGGCAGATTAATACCTGGAGACGCTGTAGCAGTAAAAAAGATATCGAATATAGAACAGGATACAGACAGCATGTGTCCGTATGTATATGAAAATGCCGTATCGCCACATCTTGCATCGCGTATAGAAGGCAATCCGGTTGTTATGGAAAAAGTAATCAACAGCTACGAGGAATTAAAGCCAGAGTATGAATACATCACAGTTGAAGGAAGTGGAGGAATACTCTGTCCAATATGTTTTGACGAGGCAAAGATACAGCTTGAGGATGTGATTCAGGAGATGAAGCTTCCGTGCCTGATAATAGCTGATGCAGGACTGGGAACAATCAACAGTGTTGTGCTCACATATGAATATATGAAACAAAAGGGAATTGAATGTAAGGGCATAATTTTTAATCATTGTCATCCCGGGGATGTATGTGAAGAGGACAACAGATTCATGTGTGAATACATGACAGGATTAAAGGTTCTTGCATTTGTACAGGATGGTGACACAGAGCTATCAATTGACGAAAATGAATTAATGAGTATATATAGATAAAAGACTTATCGTGCATTTCTAAATACAATAAAGATTATACAAACCGCAGAAAAAGGAGAAAAAATGATTTGGTATCCATATGAACAAATGAAAAATATGAAGCAGCCATACAAGATTGTGGATGCAGAAGGTGTGTATCTGTACACAGAAGATGCAAAGCTGATTGATTCAGTTTCATCATGGTGGTGCATGATACATGGATATAAAAATCCTGAGATTACACAGGCAATACAGGAGCAGGCAGGAAAATTCTCGCATGTCATGCTGGGAGGACTAACACATGAACCAGTCCAGAAGCTGTCAGCTAAACTCAAAGAATTTTTACCAGGAGACCTTGATTACTGTTTCTTTTCAGACTCTGGAAGTGTTGCGGTAGAAGTCGCACTCAAAATGGCACTCCAGTATTATGTTAACAGAGGAGAGATGGAAAGAACAAAAGTACTCTCCCTGACACATGCATATCATGGCGATACATTCAAGGCAATGGAAGTGGGGGATGATGAAGATTATCATTTCATACTTGAAGCATATGGAGAAAAGAAATATGTGTACCACATAGACACAGACATACCGTCATTGGAAGAAGCTTTCAAAGAACATGGACATGAGCTGAATTCATTTATTGTTGAGCCATTACTACAGGGCGCAGGTGGAATGAGAATGTATGATATCTCTTTCCTGCAAAGGGCGAGGGAGCTATGTGATGAATACGACGTTCTCCTGATTTTTGATGAAGTGGCAACAGGCTTTGGAAGAACCGGAAACAGGTTTGTAGCAGATCTTGTATTGCCAGATATTCTGGTGCTGGGAAAAGCACTTACAGCCGGATATATAGGACATGCATGCACAGTAGCAAATCACAAGGTCTATGATGGATTTTACAGTGACAAACCAGAAAAAGCACTCATGCATGGACCGACGTTTATGGGAAATGCGCTCGCATGTGCCGCAGCACTTAAGGGAATAGAAATCTTCGAACGGGAAAACTACATGGAAAAAATAAAAAAGATAGAAGAAATCTCAAGGCAGCAGATGCAGGGATTTACTCATCCAAAAGTTCGTGAAGTCAGAATAATGGGTGCATGTACATGTGTAGAAGTATATGATCCGAAGGATTTAGAAGGTTTCCAGCAGTTTGCATATGAGAGAGGAGTGTTCTCAAGACCATTCCTTTCATATATGTACTCAATGGTTCCATATATAATAAAAGAGGATGAACTTATAAGGATATTTGACACAATGAAAGCCTGGTTTATGAAATTTTAACCTGTGAGCATCAATTATTTACCTCTTGGTGTAAACCTATTTACACCGGGAGGTATTTTTTTTATACTCTAAAACATAAAAGGAGTCAGGGAAATGAAGATACGAATGGAAATTGATGAAAGCATCGCAGAAGATGAAGTAATAATCAGATGCAGAGAGCTAAATGATGAGATGGTATCGCTTCAGCGTCAGATATCGGAAGCTGTAAATCAGAAGATGCAGCTACATGTGGCGAAAAGCGATAAAGAATATTTTATAACACTGGAAGAAATATTGTTTCTGGAAACAGCCGACCAGATGATAGCAGTACATACCAGTGATGACATATATGCAACAAAACAAAAAATGTACGAACTTGAAGAATTACTTCCGGGAAGCTTCATGAGGGTATCGAAATCCACAATCATAAATACACAGGCGGTGCGTTCGATACATAAGAACATAACAGGAGCCAGCGAAGTGGAATTTGCAGGAACAATGAAAAAAGCATATGTTTCAAGAATGTATATTAAAGCTCTGATGAGCAAATTAGAAGAAAAGAGGATAAAAAAATGAAAGACAGAAAAAGCGTGATTTGGGGAATCTTATTAATTTTATTAGCTGCTTATGTTGTAGTTAATAAGCTGGGATTATTTGTAGATATTCCAGTAGTATCTATTTTACTTAGTGTAGTATTTATTTACTTTATCATCAATGGAATTATCAAAAGAAACTTCTTTGAAGTATTTATACCTGCAGCACTCATCGGCTGTATGTTTGACACAGAGATTGCTTCGTTTACAGGAACTGACTTTGATAAGCTCACACCTTGGACATTATTATTTGTAGCAGTACTCCTTTCAATTGGATTTGATATGATATTTAAAAAAAACCATAATATTCATATAGGTCATAATGAATTTCATGGTAATTTTACAGAGGAGACATCTGAGAATGGATTTGTAAAAATAGACAGTGCATTCGATGGTGCAACAAGATATGTAAACAGTCCAAACTTTGAGAGAGCACAAATTCACAATACATTTGGTAAAAATGTTGTTTATTTTAATAATGCAATAATGAAAAATGGAAATGCAATAATTGATGTAGAAAACAGCTTTGGTCAGACAGTATTATATATACCAAAAACATGGAGAGCTGATGTAATAAGAGATTGCTCATTTGGAGACGTAAAAATCTTCGGAAGTGGTAATGCTGATATGGACGCACCATATGTAAAGATTAAAGCTGAAGTAGCATTCGGCGATGTAGAGATATATTTTGTATAATGAAAAGCCCCCTTGTCGTACAAGTGACAAGGGGATTAGTTTTACTCAAGCAGATTTGTAAAATTTATGGTTAAATCTGCAAGCTATTAATATTTGAGACCAAGTGCATCAGCAGCAGCCCAGATATTATCGTATTCACCTAGTACAGAAGTATAGTCTTCATACTTACTCGCATTCTCGTTGAACGCTTCCTCACTTACCTGCTCACCATTTATATAATATACATATCCTTCTTCATAGTCGTCATAATAGTAGTCATCATCTCCAAGATAACCATATCCTTCACCAGTTTCTCCTTTAGTAGATAACCATTCAGATTTCTTGGTGAGTTTTCCATCTTTATATGTATATGCATAGCTTTGCATTTCAGGTGATACCCAAAGCGAGTACATAAAACTGCCACTCTTTGGCTTATAATAAAATGTACTGTATGAAGGGAAAAGTTCGCCAGGTGTTTTAGTAATTTTACCATCTTTGTACGTAAGAAGAAGAAAATTCTCACCATTGACAGTTCCCACTAATTCAGGTATATCATCATCATCCAGATAAATGAATTCAAACTTATTCAAAGCAGCATACTCATCTAAACCATTAATGTATGTCTCATATGCAGTAATAATCTCTTTATTCCTTATCTCCTCATCTGTTTTAACAATTCCATAGAGCGCATTATAAAGCTTCTCATATTCTGCCATAGAAATCTTATTGCCACGATAAGAAAAATCACTGTTAGAATCATATCTGTCAGTTGAGTTGTCAAAATATTCAGCATTGAGCTCGTACCAATCCACTAGGCATCCGCAAGCATCGTATGTAGAAACATAATGATATTGTCTGCCCATATGACCGATATCGCTACGGACAATTACATTTCCAGAGCCTGGATTTTCTACAGAGGCCATATCAGCAGTTCCGCCTGATGAAAACAGAAGATATACATTGTCACCAAAGGTCTCAAAAAACAAGGCATTACATGATGAACCATAAACTATAAGTTCATCTATGCCATCATTGTCAAAATCCTTGTATTCATAGTCACTGTTTGTCCAGTCTGATTCGTCAATGTTCGAGCGGTAGTTGCTGTAGCTACAAGTACTATAAGAAAACTCATCAGTATCAGCGTTGATGGAAGTAACTGAATCAACAGCATCGAGTTTTCCGGCTAGGAAATCAGCAAAAAGCTGGGATTTGGAAGGTGTTTTGCTCATATTATCATAAGCAGATTGGACATCGCTGTAGTAGTATTCGCATTTTACAAGTTTATCAAAACCATTTTCAACACGCTGTTTATTAAAATCCTCATTGTCCACTTCAGTGCCGTTTACATACGTTGTCCATTTTCCAGACCATGTGCTTTGAAGTAAAAGCGTAGGATTTAAGCTATCATCATAAGTGATGTAAAAATCGTTTTTGTTTGAGTCAGCAGAGTGTGTCCTAATTTGCTTTTTTCCGGGAACATATTCAAAAAAGAATTGTTCGAACCGATTGTCTGCTGCCTCACTCTGACCATTATAGAATTTGTTTCCTGATAATTTGGCACTTGAATTTCCAGGAGTCACAGAGATTTCAACAACTGCATCATCCTTATAGGTAAACATCTTGTAAGCAGATTGCGAGGTGTATATAAGCTCAGGTGTATCATCTCCATCAAAATCAATCAGCGCAACATTGTGACCATTATTATCTGTCACCTGTTTTTGATATGCCGTAATTATTTTATCGATTCCAGATACTTCTTTTGTCTGCGATTCGGCTGCGGTAACCGGTTTGTCAGCAGGATCTTTGTGCGTAAGTGTATAAACTCCAAATACTGCTGCACCAATTACAGCAACGCCAGAAATTATGGCACCTGCCAGAAGGGCTTTATTTACAGGCTTTTTATTAACGGGTGGGGTGTTAGGTATGGCAGTATTTTCCTGAGGTGCTGATACCGGACCGCCACAGTATGGACAGAATTTACTTCCGTCTTCGAGTTGTTGTCCACAAAAACTACAAAACATAAATTTCCTCCTAAGTTAAAGATAAAAGTATTATAACAATTTTTTTATAATTTGAAAATATCATGATATATGCTACAATAATCGGGAAGTTATAACAGAGGAGGAGACAGATATGGCAAGAAAATGTAGTGTTGAACGAGCTGAGATGAAAGCTGGCGGATTTGCGACAGCAAAGAAAAATATTACTATTCAGTATCAAGGCAGAGAACGAAACGAGGAGAATCTTCTGGCATTGATTAAGAAAGATGCGTTGCAGAAGGGAATATCGGATGATGAGATAGAAGTAGTAGATATCTATATCAAACCAGAGGAACAGATGGTATTTTATGTTGTAAATAAGAAAATAGAAGGAAGCATTGCTTTCTAAAGGAGGAGACGTTATGAAAGTATTTGTAGTAGCAAATCAAAAGGGCGGAATTGGAAAGACAACAACTGCCACTAACCTTGCAGGTATTTTATCTAAGCGCGCAAAGACTTTACTTATAGATGCGGACCCGCAGGGAAACAGCTCAAGTACATATCAGGCGCAAATAAAAGATGTAGCAACATTGTATGATGTAATGATTGACTCGGACAAGCTGCCGATTGATGAGGCTATTCAGCATCTCGAGAATGGAGATATAGTAGCTTCCGATCCACTTTTATCAAAGGCAGAGAAGATGTTAGATGGTGATGTGGAAGGCTTTTATCGCTTGAAGGATGCAATCGATGAGCTTGACGGATATGAGTATGTTGTAATTGATACAGCACCTTCGCTAAATGTAATTATGTACAATTGTCTTATTGCAGCAGATGAGGTAATTATTCCACTGACTGCAGATGCATATGCAAGACAGGGAATAAGCCAGCTTTACGATACAATTATGGCTGTAAAGCGCAGACAGAATTCTGCACTTAAGATAGCAGGGCTTCTTTTAGTGAAATATGCAGGACGTTCTAATCTCGAGAGGACAACTCGCGAAGAGATTAGCGGGCAGGCAAAGGAAATGGGAACAAAGCTGTTTGATACAGCGATAAGAGAGTGCGTAAAAACAAAAGAGGCTCAGGAAAAGAAAAAGCTTTTGATAGATTATGCACCGAAATGTAATACTATGATTGATTACATGGAGTTTGT
>JAXELM010000030.1:0-3725 GCA_034100525.1 Agathobacter sp. | reverse complement strand
AAAGCAGTATAAAACAACATCATTGAATAATTTTAGAGAAAAATATAGGAATCGAATCGGGGAGAGTTACATCATTCATCCTAGAAATCTGATTATCAAAGATGGAATTATTTGTATTCCACCATATATGACGATGATGTTGTAAAGATCGAAATGAATTTGAATTTATTTAAGAAGGAAAAATATGAAAGCATTATTGGTTATAGATATTCAAAAGTCATATATCACAAAGTATGAAAACGCTATAGTACAGAGAATCAATGAGAGGATAATTAAACCTTAAGAGGCTCAGTATGATATTATATATATAAAGAATACGAAGAAACTTCGCAGCGGAATGGTAACAGATGAGCTTGCAGACGAACTCATTCTTGCATCAGATAATGTGTTTTGCAAAAAAGAAGCAGATGCCTTTTCGTCTGAAGAATTGATTTCGTATCTTAACTCAAAGCATATTTCAGAGATAGAGATGATAGGTGTAGATGGAAATTCGTGCATCAAGGCAAGTGCAAAAGGTGCAGTGAAGTGTGGTTTCATTGTTTCTATTATATTGAGTTGTGTAGGTGTATCGCCATGCCGACACTCACAAGCTTGCGCTTGTTCGTTGTCGCGGCGTTCGCCGTATGTATCTGAACTCGAATATGCCTGCCTGTGAGCAAGCTCCCGTCAGCCAATTCGGTTCATCTGTGCATGGCTCATTGCTGCGCGCAAACTTTCAGTCTTGCGAAGAGATTGAAAGCAACAGAAACTTTGAATTTGTGGAGATTTTTATCATGAAAAAAATATTTTTGATAATTTATGGAACTGCCTTATTCATGCTGACCATGGCGTTCTTGTTGACGAGCAATTATAAAGATTATCGTTTCTATATAACGCTAATTATATTGCTTGCAATTGGAAAAATTGTTGAAGGACGGATAAACAAATAACAATATTTGAACTGACAGAGACCGTAAACTTCCAGTTTGCACATGTGACAATAACGGAACATATGGTAAATGCAAAATATGGTACAAAGATTACAAATGGTCCGAGAGTACAGATGCAGACAGCAGGTGGTAAGAAAAAAGAAGATTGGACTGAGGTTTCCAAAGAACAGTTGGCAGAAGTAAAACTACCGGCTTCATTTGAAAAATTGAAAGAACAAAAATCTTATTTTTATCATGGAGAAAACATATCGGATTATGAGCTGGTGCAAACCGCAGTAGCATTGGGGAAAATGGAATTACCAACAGATGAGAAAAAGTGTATCCCGGACAGAGCTGCAATGGATGCATTTGAAGTGCTTGTCAGAGATCAGGCGTCGGGTTTGACGCTTACTTTTTTACATTAACATTTTTGAATATTTTGTCGATATACAAAATGATAGAGTATAGGTAAACGGATTTACCACACAGAATACAAGGAGGTATTAGTATGGATTTAGGAGCAATTACTAACAGTACAAATGCAGTAGCTAACACTTATGCTGCAAAGGAAACGAAACAGGCTGATGAAGTCAAAAAGTATGGGGTGACCGGAAAGACCATTGGTCAGCCGAAACTTAGTGAAAATGCAAAGAAGTATTATGAGGAATTAAAGTCTAAATATCAAAATATGGATTTTATTCTGGTAAGCAATGACATGAAGGAAATGGCAAAAGCGAATGCCGGAAGTTTTGCGAACCCTCACAAAATGGTTGTTTTGATTGATGAAGAAAAGATTGAGCGTATGGCAACGGATGAGCAATATCGTAAACAGTACGAAGGCGTGATTGCTTCTGCACAGAATAAATTGCCGGAGTTAAAGCAGTCATTGGGCAATTCTGCAAATATCAAAGGATTTGGTATGCAGGTAAACGATAATGGTGCATCTTCATTCTTTGCAGTTATGGATAAGTCTTTTAAAGATCAGGCGAATAGATTGGAAAAGCAAAGAGCCGAGAAAAAAGAAGAAAAGAAAGCGGCTCAGAAAAAAGCTGAGAAAAAGGAACGGGAAGAACAGCTTGAAGAGAAAAGGCTTAAGAAGAAGGAATCACAGGAAGTAGTAATTACAGCAAATTCTATTGAGGAATTGAAGAAAAAGATAGATGACTATAACTATTTACAGATGGCAGATACTGTAAAGACGGATGCTGAAAAGTATCTTGGAACAACGATTGATTTCAAGGGATAGGAGGCAGACAATGATTACAGGAACCATTTACAATGCAGGAAAAATGCTAGAAATGAATCAGAAATGGGAGCAAAAAAAATCGTCCGGCAATATCCTGAAAAAGGAAGTAAAAGAATTATCTCCGGAAGAACAGCAGCTCAAAATGTATCAGGAGCAGCTTGAAAGAGAGCGTGAAGGAAATGAGTATAGTTCCATTTATGCTAAGATTCAAAGTGGTCAGGAATTAAGTCCGGCAGAAGAAGATAAACTACGTGCAAAAGATCCTAAGATGTATATGGAGTATAAGGCTGACAGAATGGAACAGGAAGCCTATGAGAAAAAGCTGAAAAACTGTAAGACGAAAGACGAAGCGGAAAGACTTCATGTAAACAGGATGAATGGCAAATTGTCCGAACTAAAGTCGATTGTTAATAATCCTAATATTCCCAAGAGCGAAAAATTAAAAGAAGCACAAAGAATATTGGGTGATACCACTAAAACAGCACAGATTTTTCATACATTTACAAAGAGTGCTGAGTTTAAGGAACTGCCTACGGAAGAAGAAGTAATGGAAGCGAAACAGGCAGAAGCAGAGTTGCGTGAAGAACAGCTTGTAGGTGGAGCTGATGAAAATTCAGAAATAAATGCAGAGAGCGATAATGAGACTCAAGTTGTGCCGAATATATCGGAAGATGATAACATCGTAGATAATGCCGGAAATACCATGAAAGACACTCAGCATAGTGTGGCATTAGAAACCGAAAAAAAGGTATTAGAAGAAATGTTTGAGTTAGAAAAGAATCATTTTGGAGAATCAAAAAAGGCAGTAAAGATTGATGTATCACTTTAATTTTAGTATTCTGTTGAGTCTAAAAGCACGCAAAGCTTTGAATTTGGTGGGGGATTGTCGTGGTGAAATATGTTTTATGTATAGTGACTATATTATTATTGGTTGTTGATGCATTTATCTATTTTGATTTGAAGAAATATATTAAAGTGCATGAGAACGAATTGGTAGAAAACCATATTAAAGGATTGTTAGGTAGAGCAATTGCAATGACAGTTATATCTGTGTGCGTAGGTGTAATAGCGATTATTCTTCAAATAATGTAATGTGAAACTTTCAGGTTTCTGGTGAGTCTGAAAGCTCGCTTGAATTTGAAGAACTAACAAAATATAAATTTCGAGTCAAAGAAAGCACCAAATGATTTTTAGCGTCATTTGGTGCTTGTTCTATAGATTTCGTCCATACAATTGGAATTTTCATAATAGTGTTGATAATGTATGCGCTAAGCAAAATTCACTTTGTTTGACTTGATATATGAAGGAGAAATAAAAGATGACTGAAAAAGAAAAAATGATAGAGGGAAAAATATATGACCCTTCTGACAAAGAACTTGTGGCACTTAGAACAAAAGCTCACAGGCTTAGTAAAGAATACAACGAGCTCCTTGAAACAGATGAAAAGCGTGCAGAAATTATAAAGGAGCTTGGGATAACCGGGGATTCCTTTTACCTTCAAGGTCCGGTACAATTCGATTATGGTTGCTTCACATCCATTGGAACAAATTCCTATGCAAATTTTAATTTTA
>JAXELM010000015.1:0-3345 GCA_034100525.1 Agathobacter sp. | reverse complement strand
TGTGACCAGCTCTTTTGGTAAGTTTTATTATTTTTTATTCTTCTTATTCTTCTCAGCTTTAAGCTCTTCATTTGCTTTGTTGTAGCTGGCCATAAGCTTTGCACGTAAGCCTTTTTTCTTTTTGACAGGCTTTTCGATAGGCCCTCTAAGTCCCTTAACACCTGTGATGTAAAGACCACTGACTGTAGCTTTTACTTCCTTCTTCACTGGGATTTCATCGAATATCTGCTCATCTGCGATAAGGGTCATAACCCTTGGTCCGACCTTTGCTTTGACGATTGGAAGCTTTGAACGACGCATAAGCTTTGGAGTCTGTTCCATTACCTGCTGCGGAAGTCCGGCATCCTTCATCGGCATTCGCTTCTTGTCAATGATAAGCATCGTGACGCTCTGTGCAGTTGCTGCAATCTGCTCATCCTGCTTTTCCTTTTTAGCCTGAGCCTTTTTGCCGAGAAAATAAAGTGCTATAGCGGCGGCTATCATAACCACCAATACTACGATTAATACTATTTGCCATGTATGCACGATGTATGTCCTCCTAAATTTTCTGTGGAATATTTTAACATTGATTCCTTTAAAAATCAACGTTCGGATTGTATTTTCATGTATTTTGTGATATGTTAGTAAAGTTCAGTAAAATTTTTGGCAACCAGGAAGGAAAGTATAATGAAAAACAAATTAATTATTGCATTACTTATTGCTGCAATGGCAGTATCAGTTACTGCATGTGGCAAAAGCGATAAAGATACAACAGAGGCAATCGAGCAGACATCTGATGCCAAAAGAAGTGGAGAATACGATTTGGATTTATCCAAGCTTGTAACAGAAATCCCGGATTATTCGAAGATTGAGCTCGATATTGACTCACAGTATGAGATTACAGATGAGGCATCAAATGAATACCTTACCAATGCGATTTTGCAGTTTGGCGGAGATGCGTACAAAGAGAACAAAGACAGAGATGTGGTTGAGAAAGGTGACTATGTCAAGGTAGATTATACCGGATACAAAGACGATAAGGCTTTTGATGGTGGTGCGGCTACTGATGTACTTTTAGACATCGCCAATAATAAGCAGGTAGGTCAGGAAACAGGCTTCATTGAAGGTTTTTGTGATGGAATAGAGGGAGCAAAGGTAGGAGAGACAATTAAGTGTCCTGTTACTTTCCCTGAGAACTATGGAAGTGAAGAGCTTGCAGGTCAGGCTGTAATATTTGAATTTAAAATCAAAGGAATTTATACAACAGACACTGTTACTCTTGATGATTTATCTGATGAAGATGTAAACAATGTCTTTGGAAAGGCTAAAGTTACTACCAAGGAGGAATTAATAAAACAGATTAAGGCAGATTTGGAAAATAAGCTTTACTCTGCAGAAGTTACAGCTGTAAAAAAATATATGATTGAAAATTCCAAAGTAGATATACCGGAAGATTATTTCGAGGCTCGTTTCAATGAATATATTGATTCACTGGAGAAGGACTATGCATCAGGTACACAGACTCTTAAGGATGTAGTAGAGGCTACCGGCAGTGGAACAAGCTATGATGAGTTTGTTGAAATGTGGAAAGAGGAACTTACAAATCAGATTAAAATTGAAATGATTTTTGGAAGAATAGCTGAGATAGAGGAAATCGAACTCGATGATGAGGGCTTTTCTTCATACATTTCATATGTGATTCAGCAGAGCAATAGTTCTTTCGCAGATGAGAAAGCTGCTTATGAATATTTTGGAGCAGGAAATGCTGACGAAGGCGAAGCATATATGAAGAATCAGTATCTTGTAAACAAGGCAGTAGATGTAGCAGCAGCCAATGTTACTCCTAAGTTTGTGGATAAGACACAGGAAGATGAGACAGAGTCAGCAGATGGCACAGAATCGGTTGAGGAAACAGAGACTAAGTAATGAATTTTGATAAGGGGAAAAAATATGGATTTAGTAAACATTAGAGACATTTTCCGCAATAGGGAAAAATATGTAAACACACAGGTTAAAATCGGTGGCTGGGTAAGAAGCAACCGTAACTCAAAGAATTTTGGATTTATCGTGGTAAATGACGGTACATTTTTCGAGCCAATTCAGGTTGTATATGGAAATGCACTGGACAACTACGATGAAATTGGAAAGATAAATGTTGGAGCAGCAATTATTGTTACCGGACAGCTTGTTCCTACACCTGAAGCAAAACAGCCATTTGAGATTCAGGCTGAGAGGGTTGAGATTGAAGGTGCATCTACACCTGACTATCCACTTCAGAAGAAGAGACATACCTTTGAGTATCTTAGAACAATTTCACACTTAAGACCAAGAACAAATACTTTTGAGGCGGTATTTAGAGTGCGTTCACTCTGTGCTTATGCTATTCATAAATTTTTCCAGGAGAGAGATTTCGTATATGTTCATACACCAATCATTACTGGAAGCGACTGCGAGGGTGCTGGTGAGATGTTCCAGGTGACAACACTTGATATGAATGATCTTCCAATGACTGAAGATGGCAAGGTTGACTTTTCTAAGGATTTCTTTAACAAGCCAACTAATCTTACAGTATCAGGACAGCTTAACTGTGAGACATATGCTATGGCATTTAAGAATGTATATACATTTGGACCAACTTTTAGAGCTGAGAATTCAAATACAACACGTCATGCAGCAGAGTTCTGGATGATTGAGCCGGAAATCGCTTTTGCAGACCTTGATGATGATATGATGCTTGCAGAGAGCATGCTTAAGTATGTAATCAACTATGTACTTGAGAATGCACCGGAAGAGATGGCATTTTTCAATAACTTTGTAGATAAAGGACTTCTTGAAAGACTTGAGAATGTTGTAAGCAATGACTTTGCACATGTGACATACACAGAAGCAATTGATATTCTTTCGAAGAACAATGACAAATTCGATTACAAGGTATCATGGGGATGTGACCTTCAGACAGAGCACGAGAGATACCTTACAGAGGAAGTGTTCAAAAGACCAGTATTTGTCACAGATTATCCAAAGGAAATCAAGGCATTCTATATGAAGCTAAATGAGGATGGAAAGACAGTTGCAGCAGTTGACTGTTTAGTACCTGGAATCGGTGAGATTATCGGTGGAAGCCAAAGAGAGGACGATTATGACAAGCTTCTTGCAAGAATTAATGAGCTTGGACTTAATGAAGAAGATTATATGTTCTACCTCGACCTTAGAAAATACGGAACAGCCCGTCATGCCGGATTTGGACTTGGTTTTGAGCGTTGCGTAATGTATCTCACAGGTATGGCAAATATTCGTGACGTAGTTCCGTTCCCAAGAACAGTAAACAACTGTGAATTATAATAATTAATAGAATTAATTGAACCT
>JAXELM010000225.1:0-20968 GCA_034100525.1 Agathobacter sp. | reverse complement strand
GGGCTGAGAAATTCCGTACAATAGTAGAGAGCGGACAAATGTTGGTATTACAGACTGATTTTAGAAAATGTACACTTGGTCATCTACATTATTCATTCAGACCAACTCATGCAGAAGTACAAAGAATGTGGGAAGAAATTGAAGTTTATCATGAGAAGTTCCATGGATATGGAGCAAAGCTTATGCAGCTTGCCAAGACAGGAAGGCTTGATGAGGGGGTTGCGATGATAAGTGAAGTGGATAAATGTAATGAGCAGATTCAAAAGAAAGAAAAAGAACTTGTTGCGTTAATACAAAGTCTATCAAATCAGGGAATAAGAATCTTTGAATAAAGAGAAAAAGCAGGACACTGATACAAATTGTGTCCTGCTTTTTTAATATATAGGAAAGTTCTACTTCCCTATATATTAAAACGCTCCGCGGGGATGCGACCCGTGTGGAGTAGAAGATGCACTTGCGTGCCCACACGGGCGCGCAAAGAGTCACAAAGTGACTCTTTGTTATAAAGGTCTGAAGAAACTATATACTAACTGGTATTTCGAATAGTATAAGTAGTTCATAGGTAGCATAGTTGGTTCCGTTGGAACCGGCGTCTCCGGAGTCGGATTCTCTGGAGTCGGGTTCTCCGGAGTCGGGGTATCCGGTGTTGGATTGTCCGGAGTTGGATTATCTGGAACATCCGGAGTTGGATGAATTCCAGGGTCAGTATCATCCGGAACATCCTCTTCAGGTTCTTCCTCAACAGATGGCTTTCGATGTAACGTACATGTCTTTTTCATGAAAGCTTCATTTGCCAGATACTTGGAATCGTAAGTGCCCTTCGAACCATCTACAATAAATACTCTTATTTCTGTCTCTGGACAATATAACGCTACAGGCATACCGCTTTCTGAACATACTTCAAGCGAAATATGATGGTTACAACTTGATGATGGAACCATGCCGCTTGCAAAATATTCTGTGTAGTTTTGTGAACCACGTGGGTCTTTGTTACATACATCGTCAATAGGTCTAAGTCCTGATTTTTTGCAGACAGTTGCAGATGTAATATTGTCTGGCTTTGTAAATTGTTTTACTTTTAGATTCTCATGTACTCTTCCCATAATCTTTTTCCAGATGTTCTTAGGATAAGAAGTAAGAGAACCGCTCTGCTTAGAATTATCATCATAACCACCCCATACTACACATGTATAATATGGTGTATAACCAGCCCACAAACAGTCTCTGTTGCTTGTGGTAGTGCCGGATTTTCCAGCCTTTGGCATAGATGTTCCAAAATTGGCACGTCCACCGGTTCCGGATGTGATAACATCCTCCATTGCATCGGTGAGAAGCCATGCGGTAGAGTCTTTTAACACTCTACGGGTTTCCTGAACCTGGGTTCTGTCGAGAAGTACATTGCCGTCATGGTCAAGAACTTTTGTGAAGAATTTAGGTTCCATATATACGCCGCTGTTTGCTATTGTGGCGTAAGCACCTGTAAGTTCAAGATTAGTAACTCCATTTGTAAGACCACCAAGGGCAAGAGAAAGATTTCTGTCATCGTCACATAGTGTAGAAATTCCAAAATCTTCAGCGTATTTATACCCTAAGTCAACACCAATTTGCTGCAAAGTCTTGACGGTTACAATATTAATTGAATAAGTAATCGCAGTTCTAATATTAGTAAATCCGCGATGTGAGCCATCATAATTTCTAAAGGTTTTTGAACCAACTGTAAAAGATGCATCATCCTGTACTGACGCAAGTGTAAGTCCGCCTGCATCGAGAGCTGCAGCATAACAGCCAATTATTTTGAAGGTAGAGCCAGGCTGTCTGCATGTATCAGTAGCTCGATTCCATGTTCTGTCAGCTGTTTTTTCACCACGACCACCGACAAGAGCTTTTACTTCTCCTGTTGTATGGTCAATGAGAGTCAATGCTACTTGTGGCTGCAAAGTGATTGAATATGCAACGGAGTTTTCCACAAGTTCATCGCCTTCTTCAAGAATATCTTTTTGATATTTCTCGATGGCTTCGATACATTTCTCTTCAGAGCTGAAATTAATAGAGTAATCCTCGTTGTTAGTCTTTTGCTTATAGTAAGAAAGCATTGTCTGATTTGAATAGCTCTTGTACGTTCCATCAGCTTTTTTTACCTGAAATGAAAGTGTAAAAGAGTATGAAGGCTTAAAGCCATAGTTATCAGCATTATTTACTTCCTCATCACATATTTTCTGAAGATTAGGACTCTGTGTCGAGTAAATCTCCAAACCACCCTGATAGATAGCTTTGTATGCTTCGGATTCGGAATAGCCTAAATCCTGTACCAGACTTTTAAAGACATCATCAATAAGTGCGTCTGTAAAATACGTGTTTACAGAAGAAGATGATGTAGCCTGAACGTTGTATTCTGCGATTCGGTCATATACGTCGTCCGTCATAGCTTCGTCGTGTTCTGCCTGTGATATATAACCCTGAGCAAGCATTTTGTTCAAAACAGAAGTACGACGCTTTTGATTCTCTTCGGGATGAGTAATGGGGTTGTATCGGCTTGGATTCTGTGTTATTCCAGCAATTACAGCGCATTCAGAGAGTGTGAGCTCTGATACATCCTTGTTGAAATATCTCTGTGATGCAGCCTGTACACCAAGTGTGTTCGCTCCAAGATTGATGGAGTTCATATAATTCTCCAAAATCCATTGTTTGTCAACCTGCTTTTCAAGTTCAAGTGCAAGATACTGTTCCTGAATTTTTCTTTGAATCTTCTCAAGGTTGGAGGATTCACTTGTCCAGGTAGTAAGGACGTTGTTCTTGATAAGCTGCTGGGTGATAGTACTGGCACCCTGGCTGAGAGAGCGTGATTTGACAACTTCTACAGCGGCTCTGGCAATACCATGAAGGTCAATACCATTGTGCTCGTAGAAACGTTCATCCTCAATAGCAACAAATGCGTGCTGAAGGTTGGCAGGTATTTCGTCAATCGTGACGTATTTACGATTGGCACCCTGGGCAACAAGAGTATCGCTTACAGTTACTCCATCATCATAATAAATAGTAGAGGAGTAGCCTGTAGGAGTGACATCGATAGCTGATATATCAGGTGCAGAATCGATGATTCCCTTGAATATACCCAAAACTGAGCTGATGCCTACAACACTGAGTAATACTACGCAGACCAAAAGAGCTTTCCAGAATATAACCCCTAATTTATGTCTGATCTTGATGCCTTTTGGATCATATTTATTAGCAAGGTTCTTCGTAGCACTTTTGCCATAATTCATATATAGGCCTCCTTATAAAGATAGATTATTATCTTGTTTGTATGGTGTGTAAATAATATACACCAAACTATTATATCAAAATATGTAGGCAATATCAAAGAAAATATGTTCAATTAATAATAATACAGCTATTGCATGGGCTTCTATAATGTAGTAGTATATCCAAAAAAAGGGAGAATATCAGGCTGTGAGTGAACAAAACAAAGGCTATAAGGTTGTATATACAGGTGGCATAGGTGAGATAGTTGAGAAGAAGTCACGATTTATATGTACGGTAAAACCTGTTCAATCGGAGGAAGAAGCGACGGATTTTATTAATGAAATGAAAAAGAAATACTGGGATGCAAAGCATAACTGTAGTGCTTTTGTAATTGGAAGCAAACAGCAGCTTACCAGATGCTCGGATGATGGTGAGCCGGCATCGACTGCGGGCCGACCAATGCTTGACGTGCTTTTACGAGAAGGTATATGTGATGTTGCAGTAGTTGTCACCAGATATTTTGGCGGCGTTTTGCTCGGTACCGGTGGATTAGTTCGAGCATATCAGGGAGCTGTTGCGGCAGGGCTTGAAGCAAGTACAATTATTACAAAATTAAATGGAAAACTACTTAATATAAAAACAGATTACAATGGACTTGGAAAACTGCAGTATATATTTGCGCAGAATGAGATATCTATCAGGGATACTTTATATGAAGCTGATGTTAATATAGAGGTGCTTGTTCCAGAAGAAAAAAAGAATATGCTTGAGAAAGCTATCATTGAGGCAACAAGTGCAACCGCAGTTCTTGAATGGGGAAAAGACTGTATTTATGCTGTTTTAGATAAAGAGATAATTTTATTTTAAAAAAATTTAAATTTGGGGTTGACACTATATGGTGAAGTATGTATAATAGCATTTGTTGAGACAACATTGGCCCATCGCCAAATGGTAAGGCAACGGACTCTGACTCCGTCATTTCAAGGTTCGAATCCTTGTGGGCCAGCTCTAAGCACTACGTATTGCGTAGTGCTTTTTTTATCTATTAATAATAAATGTCCGGATGCAAATGGAGGACAAGGTATGTATAGTTTTGAGAGCAAAATAAGATATAGTGAAGTTGATAGTGAATGCAAACTTACATGGCTTGCATTACTGGATTATTTTCAGGACTGTTCTGTTTTTCATTCAGAAGAGAGAAACGTTGGCGTTGATTACCTGGCAAATCATAATCTCGCGTGGGTTCTATCGTACTGGCAGATTAGATGTGAGCAGATGCCGAGGCTTTCAGACCGTGTAGAGATTTGTACATGGCCATATGATATGAAGGGTTTTTACGGCTGGCGTAATTTCTGTATGGATGACGAGGCCGGTAAGAGGATTGCATATGCAAATTCGGTGTGGGTCCTTATGGATATGAAAGAAGGCAGACCGACGAAGGTGCCACAGGAAATTGAAGATGCATATGAATATGAACAGAAGCTTGAAATGGAGTATGCGAAGCGCAAAATTCCTATTCCGGATGAATATGATGAACAGGAGCACTTTATAGTGCCGAATTATTTTATTGATTCAAATAAACATATGAACAATGGCAAATATGTAGCTGTTGCACTTTCATATGTGCCGGAGAATTTTTCAGTTAAAGAGCTTAGAGTTGAATATAAGAATTCGGCGGTGCTTGGAGATGAGATTGTTCCACGGATTACAAGGCATGATGATGCGATTACTGTTGTCCTTGGAGCGACAGATGGAAAAGTGTACGCGGTTGTACAGTTTCTGGAATAAGCTTGTAATAAAGTAAAAATAGAACGGATAGACGAAAGGAAGGAATATGAGATTAGGTGAATATCAGGAACTTGTTTGTATTAAGAAAGTAGATTTTGGAATTTATCTTTCAAAAAAGGCAGGTGATGAGGAGCGTGTTTTGCTCCCTGCTAAACAGGTGTCGGAGGATGTGAAGATAGGAGACAAAGTAAGAGTATTTTTATATAAAGACTCTAAGGACCGCCTGATTGCGACAACAAATACTCCAAAGCTTGTAATGGGACAGTTTGCACCGCTTTGTGTTAAAGAGGTTGGCAAAATTGGAGCATTTTTGGACTGGGGACTTGAGAAGGATTTGTTTTTGCCTTATAAACAGATGACAAGAAAAGTTGAAGCTGGTGATGAAATTCTCGTTTCTATGTATATAGATAAGAGCAGTAGGCTGTGTGCAACGATGAAGGGGCTTTATGATATGCTGTCCAAAGAGTCTCCATACAAAAAAGGAGATATGGTTACAGGTCGTGTTTATGAATTTAGCGACAATTTTGGAACATTTGTGGCTATAGATGATAAGTATTCAGCCAAGATTCCTAGACATGAGGATACAAGCTATCTAAGAGTAGGGGATATAATAGAGGCAAAGGTTACTGATGTAAAAGAGGATGGAAAGCTCGACCTTACATTGAGAGAGAAGGCTTATATTCAGATGGATGCAGACTCTGCCAAAATACTCGAACTTCTCGATTCTTATGCTGGTGTATTGCCTTTTTCAGAGAAGGCAAGCCCTGAAGTAATAAAGAGAGAAACAGGGTTAAGCAAAAATGCATTTAAGCGTGCGGTTGGTCACTTATATAAAGAAAGAAAAATTGATTTGACGGATGGAAAAATCAGAAGAATATAGTATAATCAACTGTGAAATTATAAGTTCATGGTGGAAAGAAGGTAAATTAAATGAAAAAAGTAATAAGTACAGATAAGGCTCCAGCAGCAATCGGACCATATTCACAGGCTATCGAAGTAAATGGAATGGTTTATACATCGGGTATCATTCCGGTAGACCCGGCAACAGGAAATATTCCACAGGGCTCGGTAGAACAGGCAAAGCAGGCACTTACAAATCTTTCAAATCTGCTTGAAGCAGCAGGTACAAGCATGGATAATGTAATAAAGACTACTGTATTTATTAAAGAGATGAATGATTTCGGTGCAATAAATGAAGTATATGCTACATATTTCACAGGGGATTTTCCTGCAAGAAGCTGTGTTGAGGTGGCGAGACTTCCAAAAGATGTAATGCTTGAGATTGAAGCTATTGCTATTAAATAATATAAACGAATGAGGGCTGGTGCATAAGCATCAGCCCTCGGTGATTCACTGGTATGCAATTAGATGTACATATCGAAATTTCCACCAATAGCAGGATTGACAGAACGCTCCATCATCTGAATCATCGACTTATTCATCTCGTCATTTAGCTCTAAGGATTTGTCGAGCATTGCCATGCCTACCTGGCCCATGGTCGATGTAGCACTATTTGCCTCTACAGATCCGAGTGCAGCATTGATTAAACTAATATCCATAGCAATCACCCTCCTTTGTAACATTTTAAGACTGGTTCATAAGTACTAATATGATAACACAGAAATGTGGTAAAATCAAGAAAAATACAAATATTACCACAAGAATTAGGGGTTGACACAATTTTGACCCTTTGTTATAATTGCATAGTAATATTTGTAATAAATTCGTAATAATTTTTACAGTTTACGTAATTATTGGAGGATGAAATGAGAAGAAATTATGTGAGATTGGTAGCAGGCGTACTTACGGGTGCACTTACTATAGGAAGTGTAACAGTATCAGCTACAACACCTGGGGCAGGTGTTACAGGATACACAACAAATATAATTACATCGACGACTTTACCGGCAGCCGGTGTGTCAGCAGCATTATCTGACAGCATGTTAAATGGTGACAAGGCAGCAGCTGACAAGACTACAGTTACAGAGAACGATGCGCAGGTTGTTAAATCTGAGTATGCAGATATAGGAATTGCGAAAGTTAACGATTATGTATATGTTCGTAAAGAGGCAAATGCCGACAGCGATTATGTTGGAAAGCTTTATACTAACAATGCAGCTACTATAGAAGAGAGTCTTGACGGATGGTACAAGATTAAATCTGGTAATGTAGAAGGATATGTTTCAGCTGACTATGTTGTAGTAGGAGATGAGGAGGCTATTGCAAATGCGAGCTCAAGAATTGCAACAATCAAGACTGAGACACTTAAAGTTCGTACTGAGGCTAAAGATGATGCTAAAGTAATTACTCTTGTTGCTGAGGATGAAGAGTATAAAGTATTTAAGGAAGAAGCTGATGGATGGGTTGGCATTAAGGTTAACGATGAAAAAGGATATGTATCAGCTGATTACGTAGATGTATCTACTAAATATACTTACGGCGAGACAAAAGAGGAAGAGCAGAACAGAATAGAAGAAGAAGAGGCAGAGCGCGAGCGTGAGCGTATGGAAGCTGAGGAAGCAGCTAGGGCAGCAAGTTCATCTTCAAACTCTTCAAGTTCAAGTGAATCAAGTTCAAGTAAGAAATCATCAAGCAGTTCATCTAAGAAGAACTACAGCAAGCCAAGTGGTTCGAAGACAGGACAGGCAGTTGCAAATTATGCTTGCCAGTTCGTTGGAAATCCATATAAGTATGGTGGTACAAGCTTGACAAACGGAGCAGATTGTTCTGGATTTGTAATGTCAGTATACAAGGCATTTGGCGTTAGCCTTCCACACAGCTCATCAGCTATGAGAAGCTGTGGATATGGTGTTAGTGTAAATGAGATGGCACCTGGTGATATCGTATGTTACAGCGGACATGTTGGCATCTATGTTGGTGGTGGTCAGATTGTAAACGCCAGCACAAGAAAGACAGGTATCAAGTATTCAAATGTTTATTACAAGAACATCATCTGTGTAAGACGTATTTTCTAATATGATTTTTATTTGAGACATGCTTAGGCATGTCTCTTTTTTTGTATAGGCAAATACTGTATTAATAGGGTACTGTACAATATGCACAAAAAAATTACGTTCATATTATGTGTGAGAATAAAAATAAGAAATCCGTGGAAAATTTATCCACTTTTTGGGAGGATAAAATGCCCTAAAATTGAGTTATACACAGACTTATACACGTTATCCACAAAAAACACATAATAAAACTAGAACAAATGTTTTGTAAATATGTCATAAACTTGAACCGATTTTGTTATTTTTTTCAAAAAATATTGACTTTGTTGATGTAAAATAATGGTGAAAAAAAGCACAAATTGTCGAACAATTCACACAATGATGTGGGTTGCAAAAAGAAAATCTGTTTGCTATACTAATGCTGTTTATGATAAAGAAGATAGATATTGCAGGAATACAACTTGATAATTATACTGTCCGGGAAGCGATAATGATTTCTGAGAGGATGCTTAGCAACAATGAGTTTAATACTATTGAGGAGGTAGGGTTAAAAACTCTTAAATGTGCTGAACTTGATGAGAATGTAAAACAGACAATTATGTCGTTGGACAATACTATTATTTCAGATGTGGGAATATTGAGTGCTGTTGGAGAACTTACCATGCAAAGACAGCATGAGATACAGGATCGGGATTTCTGCTATGAATTATTGAAGCGTATTGAGCGTAATCACAAGAATGTATATATATTAGGTGGCTCTTTAAATATTATTGAAAAGGTGACAGGATATATTGAGGAAGAATTTTCACGAATAAATATTTCAGGTTCGCAGATAATAGAAGAAGGGTGGAATACGATAGAGGATATCGTCAATGAGATAAACTCGACAGGTGTTGATGTGGTTATTTCAGTATTGCAATCGCCGATGCAGGAGCTTTTTCTGTCGCAGTGCAGGGATATGCTTTTGGCAAAACTCTGGTATGGGGCGGATGCGGAGAATTTTACACCAAGAAAGAAGGGCTTGCGCACTTGGATTAGAAATAAAATAAATGTACACAAGCTTTCGAAATATATCAATAAATATCAGGAACAGGATAAATGAAGCATAACGTATTTTTTTCATATTTGATGATTATAATAGGTACCGGAATAATGGGAGTGTCGATTCAGAATTTTTATGATCCGATAGGTCTTGTTACAGGTGGATTTACCGGTCTGGCTATCGTAATTAAAGCATTTACAAGTTCGATTATATCTGGCGGAATTCCACTGTGGATAACCAATATTGCGCTCAATATTCCAGTGTTTATTGTAGGGTTAATATTAAAAGGCAAGAAGTTTATTGGAAGAACTTTATTTGGAGCATTGATGCTTTCGGTATGGCTGTATATTATTCCTCCGGTAGATCTTACTCAGGGGGATTATCTGCTGGCAGCTGTTTTTGGAGCTATTTTCTCGGGCTGCGGAATCGGAATTGTATTAAGAGGACATGCAACTACTGGTGGAACAGATATGGTTGCTGCACTTTTTCAAATGAAGTTTAAGCATTATTCCGTTGTACAGATAATGCAGATACTTGATGGTGTGATAGTTCTCATAGGCTTGTATCAGTTTGGTCTTAGACCGGCTATGTATGCGATGATAGCGATATTTGTTACTACAAAAGTATCTGATGCTATACTTGAAGGCTTTAAATATTCAAAAGCTGCCTATATTATTACAGATAGCTACAATGAAGTGGCTGACAAGATAATGAGAGACCTTGACAGAGGTGTGACAGGCCTTTCGGCAAAAGGAATGTACACAAAGCAGGAGAGATGCGTATTGTACTGTGTGGTATCAAGAAAAGAAATAGTGACAGTCAAAGAGCTTGTTTCTGAGATAGACCCCAATGCATTTGTAATTGTGTCTGATGTCAGGGAGGTTCTTGGAGAAGGTTTTCAGGAATATTATGATACAATTTAGCAATATAGCAATATAGTGAAAATTTGCCAACTAATGAAACAAAAAATTAGAGGAAATGTGTAAAAAATATATGTTTCCTCTTTATTTTTTTGTGTTTATGCATTAAAATAAAACAAGGTATTTATGCAAAAAGCAAATAATGGGGACAAGGAGAGGATAATATGATTTCCAATCAGATACTTCAAAGTACTATAGAGGGGCTTAAAGGAATAACAAGGACAGATTTGTGTGTGATTGATGTTGAGGGTAAGATTCTTGCAGCGACATTTCCAGATGCAGAGAACTATTCTGAGTCTGCACAGACTTTTGTTCAGTCGCCTGCTGACAGCCAGGTGGTAAATGGATGTCAGTTTTTCAAAGTGTTTGATGATCATCAGTTAGAATATATTTTACTCGCCCGCGGGGATAGCGAGGATGTATATATGATTGGCAAGATAGCCAGCTTCCAGATTCAGAATCTTCTTGTGGCTTACAAGGAGAGATTTGACAAGGACAACTTCATCAAGAATCTTCTTCTTGACAATCTTTTGCTTGTTGATATTTATAACAGGGCAAAGAAACTTCACATAGATATCGAAAGCAGACGAGTCGTGTTTATTGTAGAGACCAATCGTGAGAAGGATGGCAATGAGCTTGAGAAGATTCGCGGTTTGTTTGGTGGAAAATCTAAGGATTTTGTCACAGCTGTTGATGAGAAGAATATAATAGTTGTTAAGGAGATTAGCGAGGGGGAAAGCTACGAAGATTTAAAGAAGACTGCCCAAGTAATCCTTGGCTTGTTTAAATCTGATTCGAGCAGATCAATTCACATATCATATGGTACAATTGTGAATGAATTGAAGGAAGTATCACGTTCGTTTAAAGAGGCAAGAATGGCACTTGATGTAGGCAAGATATTCTTCGAGAGTCAGGATATTATAGCTTATTCACAGCTTGGAATCGGACGACTTATTTATCAGCTGCCAATTCCACTTTGTAAGATGTTCATCAAAGAGATTTTTGATGGTAAATCACCGGATGAATTTGATGAAGAGATGCTTACTACTATAAACAAATTCTTTGAAAATAGTCTCAATGTCTCGGAGACATCCAGACAACTGTATATACATAGAAATACTCTCGTATATCGTCTTGACAAGCTTCAGAAGAGCACCGGACTTGATTTGAGGGTTTTCGAAGATGCTATTACTTTCAAAATAGCACTTATGGTAGTAAAATATATGAAATATATGGAGTCAATGGACTACTAAGGAGTTTATTCATGATTAGATTAGAGCATGTCAGTAAGTCATACTCTGCAGGGATACCTGCACTAAATGATGTTAACCTTGAGATAGAGAGAGGTGAGTTTGTCTTTATTGTTGGAGACAGTGGTTCGGGAAAGTCGACACTTATTAAGCTTCTTCTTAAAGAGCTTGAACCAACAGAGGGATTAATCACTATTGATGGTAAACTACTAAAAAAGATAAAGAGAAAGCAGATACCGAAATTCCGACGACGCATAGGTGTTGTTTTTCAGGATTTTAGATTGTTAAAAGACAGGAATGTCTATGATAATATTGCGTTTGCGCAGAAGGTTATAGGAGAGAGTAATGGTCATATAAAAAGAAGAGTTCCACAGATGCTTTCAATGGTTGGGCTTGCGGCCAAGTATCGCTCATATCCTAAGGAACTGTCAGGTGGAGAGCAGCAGAGAGTTGCGATTGCCAGAGCGTTGGTAAATGAACCGGCTATACTTTTGGCAGATGAGCCTACAGGTAATCTTGACAATAATAACGCGTGGGAGATAATGAAACTCCTTGAAGAGATTAATGAAAGAGGTACTACTGTAGTTGTAGTTACTCACAATATGGAAATTGTAAAGGTTATGAAGAAGCGCGTCATCACTATGAAGAAAGGCGTTGTTGTAAGTGACAGCAGAGAAGGTGATGAAGATGAGGATTAATACATTTTTTTATTCGTTTAAGCAGGGCTTCAAGAATATTTTCAGAAATAAGATGTTCTCGCTTGCTTCTATTGCTACAATGTCTGCATGTATATTTATGTTTGGTTTGTTTTTTGTGCTTGTTACCAATTTTAAATCTATGGTGAAGACCGCAGAACAGGGCGTAGCAGTAACTGTGTTCTTTGATGAGGGTGTTTCAGAAGAGAGAATTACAGAGATTTCACAACAGATTAAATCGCGTGCTGAGGTAAGCAAGGTTGAGTATGTGTCAGCGGCGGAGGCGTGGGATAAGTTCAAGGTTGATTACTTTGAAGGTTATGCAGATGCAGCCGAGTCATTTGGTGATGATAATCCGCTTGCTAATTCGGCCAATATTGAAGTTTATCTGAGCGATGTATCCATGCAGTCAGTACTTGTTCGCTATATATCGAATATAGAAGGGGTCAGAAAAGTAAATCAGTCACAGGATGTTGCTAATACACTTACTGATTTAAACCGACTGATTAGTTATATCTCAGGAGGAATTATTCTGATTCTTCTGTGTGTAGCTATTTTCCTTATAAGCAATACTGTCGCTGTAGGAATTTCAGTACGTAAAGAAGAAATTGCAATTATGAAGCTCATTGGAGCAACAGATATGTTTGTCAGAGCCCCATTTTTAGTTGAAGGAATCACAATTGGATTTGTTGGGGCGTTGCTTCCACTTATTTTATTATTTGTGATGTATGAGAAAATCTGTGTTTACATTGCTGAGAAGTTCAGCTTTATAGGGGCAATGATTACATTTACCCCTACTGCAGAGGTGTTTAATACACTTGTTCCTGTGGCATTGATTCTTGGCGTGGGAATCGGATTTTTAGGAAGTAGACTTACAATTCGCAAACATCTTAAAGTGTAATTTATGTGCCATACGTCTGTTAAGCAGAGGTATGGCATTTTTGGAAAGTGGGTATAAAAGTGATTAATGAAGAAAATATAAACAGTATGGTAAGTGAAGATAATACAGGGAAAAGCGGCAGCAAATTTGGTGTTGGATTAATTGCAGGAATATTTGCAGGCATTGTAGTTTCAGTAATAGTTAGTATTATTGTGGTAAATCTGTATACGGGCATGACTGGGAATTATCTTGTGATTGGAAAAGGTCAGGCATCTGTATCCTCATCAAGTGATGTGCTTGACGAGAAGACAGTAAGCAAGGTGGAGGAACTGGCCAAATATATAGACATATATTTTAATGATGAATATACTACAGCGGATATTCAAAACGGCTTGCTTGAAGGTGTAATGGAAGGTCTTGGTGATCCATATTCAGTATATTACAACAAGGAAAAATATGAAGACTTAAAGCTAAGTACAACAGGTACATATTATGGTATTGGAGCTGGTTTGTCGCAGAATACGGATACCATGGTTGTGACAATATCCAAGGTATACAAAGGAACTCCGGCAGAAGAGGCTGGTCTTATGACAGGGGATAAGCTGGTGACAGTAGGTGATATCGATGCAACTAGTATGGAGGTATCTGAGCTTGTTACACACATAAGAGGTAAAGAAGGTACTAAGGTACATCTCAAGGTGTATCGTGAGTCTTCTGATGAGTATCTTGAATTTGATGTGGAACGCAAGAATATTGAGCTTCCGAGTGTTGAAGGTGAGATGCTTGAGAATAATATAGGATATATTCAGATAAGTGAATTTCAGACAAACACAGCAGCACAGTTCGAAAAGATATTAGCTGATTTAGAGAAAAAGGGGATGAAGGGGCTGATTGTTGATGTGCGAAGTAATCCGGGTGGACTTCTTACATCGGTTGTTGATATATTAGATGATTTGCTTCCAGAGGGTACTTTAGTATATACTGAAGATAAATACGGCGAGAAAGAAGTATATTCATCTGATGCCAATTGTGTGGATTTTCCAATGGTTGTACTGGTGAATGAGAACAGTGCAAGTGCATCAGAAATTTTCGCGGGAGCTATTAAAGATTACGAGTATGGAACGCTTGTTGGGAAAAAGACATTTGGAAAGGGAATAGTGCAGTCAATTATTACATTGGAGGATGGCGATGCTCTTAAGATAACAACTGCGAAATATTTTACTCCAAAGGGAAATTACATACATGGTGTTGGAATTACACCGGATGTTGAACTCGACTATGAATATAGTGGAGACAAAGAAAAGCCATATGAGAAGCAATATGACAATCAGTTACAGAAAGCGATAGAGATAATGAATCAGAAGCTTTCTGATTGATATAAATATTAAAGAAAAGAAAGAGGTGAGACTGTGGT
The DNA here is from genome assembly GCA_034100525.1 of Agathobacter sp. Classification (GTDB taxonomy): domain Bacteria; phylum Bacillota; class Clostridia; order Lachnospirales; family Lachnospiraceae; genus Roseburia. The sequence goes on along the minus strand of JAXELM010000225.1, from coordinate 6,782 downwards.
AGAATTAGATAATTTTAAGAGTGTGCTTTTAAGCTACAAAGCACCACTGCAGGAAGTGAGGGATTCACTTTGACCTTGCTGGCAAGGAACAAAGGATTCAGGAATTAGAAAGAGAAATGGAAGCTCCTGATTTCTGGGATGACCCTGAGAAGTCCCAGAATAAGATGAAAGAGTTAAAGAGCATGAAGGACGATGTTCTGACATATGCTGGTCTTGAAGAACAGTATGAGGATATCGAGACCATGGTTGAGATGGGCTATGAAGAGAATGATGCATCGCTTATTCCGGAGATACAGGAAATGCTTGATGAGTTTGTACAGACGTATGATACAATACGAATGAAGACTCTTCTGTCAGGAGAATATGATAAAGACAATGCGATTATGTCACTTCATGCCGGTGCAGGTGGAACTGAGTCGTGCGATTGGGCGCAGATGCTATACAGAATGTATACCAGATGGGCGGAAAAGAAAGGCTTCTCAGTGGAGGTGCTTGATTCGTTGGATGGAGATGAAGCGGGTATAAAGTCCATTACTTTTCAGGTAAATGGAGATAACGCATATGGTTATCTGAAGTCAGAAAAAGGTGTGCACAGACTTGTAAGGATTTCTCCGTTTAATGCCGCAGGAAAGAGACAGACATCTTTTGTATCGTGTGATGTTATGCCTGATATAGAAGAGGATGTAGATATCGAGGTAAAGGATGAGGATATCAGAATTGATACCTATCGTTCGAGTGGTGCAGGTGGACAGCACATTAACAAGACATCATCGGCGATAAGAATCACTCATTTTCCAACGGGAATTGTAGTGCAGTGTCAGAATGAACGTTCTCAGCATACTAACAAAGAAAAAGCGATGCAGATGTTAAAGGCAAAGCTCTATCTGTTAAAGCAGGAAGAGAATGCTGCGAAGGCAGCCGGTATACGAGGCGAGGTAACTGAAATTGGCTGGGGAAACCAGATCAGGTCATATGTGATGCAGCCATACACCATGGTTAAGGATCACCGTACAGGTGTTGAAAGCGGTAATGTGGATGCTGTGATGGATGGAGGACTTGATCCATTTATAAATGGTTATCTGAAGTGGATGTCGTTAGGTGCAGATAAGACGGAGGACGCATAGTAAATGGACAAAGGACTTATCATTTTTATATGTGTATTAATCATATTAGCCGGCTGTGTTTATATGGTAAAACTCAAAATCGAAGAGTTGTCCCGCAAGCTTTTTGGGACAAAGTCGATAGTTGATGGGATGAATAAAGTGGCAAATGAAGTTGCAAAAACACCTAAGTCAGTCAGCAGTATGACAAAGCTTATGGAGCCACAGATAGCAAAAGATTTTCCAGAGTTTGTATGGGATGAATTCAAGCATAAGTCAGAAAATATGCTTATGGCAGCTCTTACAGCTATATCTACAAAGGATATTAGTCTGCTGCCAGAGGATACTTCGGAAGCGGTTAGACAACAGATTAGAAACACTATTGAGAATAATGAAGCCTCAGAAATAGAGGAACATTATGACAGTATTCATATTCATCAGACGGAGATAGCTAACTATAAAAAAGTAAATGGAAAGTGTATAATTACTATACAGAGTGCAGTGCAGTACTATCATTATAAAGAAAAAGCTGGTAAGATTATATATGGTGAAAAAGACCGTCTCAAGCAGACGAAGTATAATATTGAACTTCTGTATATACAGGATAGTCGGCTTGCCGGTTATGATAATACAATAGGCGCTACCTGCCCAAATTGTGGAGCACCAATCACTAATCTGGGCGCAAAATTCTGTGATTACTGCGGAACAGGTGTTATACCTATTAATATTAAGGTTTGGTCACTTCATAATTTTGCAGAAGTAGATTATAATCATGTATAGTAGTAATGATAATTACAAGGAGGATTTAAAATGGGAATTATTAAAGCAACGATGCAGGCAATTAGTGGAGGTTTTTCGGATCAGTATCTTGAGAAAATTGTGCCTTACGATATGGGAGCTCAGACAGTATTTACATATGGTGTGGTTGAAAACAGTGGAGACAATAAGAAGCGTACTGACAATGTAATTTCAAACGGTTCAAAGATTCAGGTATATGACAATCAGATGATGCTTCTTGTTGATGGCGGAAAGGTTGTTGATTATACAGCTGAGCCTGGTCTTTACGAGGTGAGCAATTCATCTATGCCATCACTTTTTAATGGACAGTTTGGAGATTCTTTAAAAGAAGCTTTTGACCGTGTAAGGTTCGGTGGTGGAACACCTCAGAAGCAGGAGGTATTCTACATAAATCTTCAGGAGATTAAGGATATTAAATTTGGAACAAGAAATCCAATTAATTACTTTGACAACATGTACAACGCAGAATTATTTCTACGTGCGCATGGTACATATTCTATTAAGATTGTAAATCCGCTTCAGTTCTACGCAGAGGTTATTCCAAGAAACAGCAGAAAGGTTGAGATTACTGATATCAATGAACAGTATATTTCAGAATTTCTTGGAGCTTTGCAGGCTGCAATCAACCAGATGTCTGCTGACGGAGTGAGAATTTCTCATGTGCCAAGCAAAGCGTTAGAGCTTGGAAAATATATGGCTGATATTCTTGATCAAGATTGGAACCAGATGCGTGGTATGGTGATTCAGGCAGTTGGTATTGCAAGTTTATCATATGATGAAAAGTCACAGGAATTAATCAATACAAGAAACGAAGGTGCAATGCTTTCTGATCCTACAATCGCTCAGGGATATATGGTTAAGAATATGTCTGAAGGTATCAAGAATGCAGGCAGCAACAGTGCAGGAGCAATGCAGGGATTCATGGGAGTAGGAATCGGAGCTTCAGCAATGGGCAATATGATGAATGGATTTACTCAGATGAGCCAGAATCTTCAGGGACAGCAGCCTGTGCAGGGCGCACCGGGAGCTGGTATGTCAGCCGGTGCAGTTGCAGGAGCTTCAGCAGGAAATACAGCTGCAAATTCATGGACATGTGAGTGTGGAGCAACAAATGCAGGAAAGTTCTGTAGCAATTGTGGAAAACCAGCACCAACACCAGCGACAGAGTGGACGTGTGAGTGTGGAGCAACAAATACAGGGAAGTTCTGTAGCAATTGTGGAAAGCCGGCACCGGCAGCAGAATGGACATGTGAGTGCGGAGCAACAAACAAAGGAAACTTCTGTAGTAACTGTGGAAAACCAAGAGCATAACATTTATTCATGGCAGTATATTGCGACCAGCTGAAAGGTTGGTCGCTTTTTACTTTATGGTTGCATTTTGTTTTCGGGTGTGATAGAATCTTCGAGGTAAAGACACTTGTCGGTGTGTGAAAGACAATTTGACTTATGTGTCGGAGGTTGAAAATGGCTGAGAAAACAACGTATTATGTACTTAGGGAGAAAGCTGTCCCAGAGGTACTACTGAAAGTAGTTGAAGCCAAGAGACTTATTGATTCCGGCAAAGCAGAATCTGTTCAGGATGCAACAGAGGCGGTTGGAATTAGTAGAAGCTCGTTTTACAAATATAAGGATGATATTTTCCCTTATCATGACAATAAGAAAGGGAAGACGATTACTATGATTATCCAGCTTGATGACGAGCCTGGGGCTTTATCTACAGTCCTACAGTATATTGCAGAATTTAATGCGAATATTCTGACAATACATCAAAGTGTTCCAGTAAATGGAATTGCTTCACTGACTCTTAGTATTGACATGTTATCGGGTGACGATTCAGAAGATGCGATGCAGGATAAGATAGAAGCAGCAAAAGGAATACATTACGTAAAAATAATTGCAAGGGAGTAAGAGAATGAAGATTGCAGTAATGGGTTACGGCACTATTGGTTCTGGTGTTGTAGAAGTATTAGAAATTAACAAAGAAAAGATTGCAGAGCGTGCAGGAGAACCTATCGAGGTTAAGTATATATTGGATTTGAGAGATTTCCCTGGAGATCCTATGGAGAGTGCTATAATACATGATTATAAGACAATCGTAGAGGATCCTGAAATCGGTGTAGTAGTAGAGACAATGGGTGGCGTTGAGCCAGCATATACATTCGTAAAGGAAATGCTTGAGGCAGGCAAACAGGTTGCTACATCAAACAAGAATCTTGTAGCGGCTAAAGGTGCTGAGCTTATAAAGATTGCAAGAGAGCATGGAGTCAACTTCCAGTTTGAGGCTAGTGTAGGTGGAGGAATTCCAATTATCCGTCCGCTTAATAAGTGTCTTACTGCTGATGATATTGAAGAAATTACAGGTATTTTGAATGGTACAACAAACTACATGCTTACAAAAATGGCAGATGAAGGTGCTGAGTTTGATGATGTGCTAAAGGATGCACAAGATAAGGGTTATGCTGAGAAGGATCCTACAGCAGATATCGAAGGACATGACCCATGTAGAAAAATTGCCATACTTACTTCTTTAGTTGCTGGAAAGCAGGTTGATTTTGAGGATATTCACTGTGAAGGTATTACAAAGCTTTCTGCAACTGATTTCAAGTATGCAAAGAAGATGAATAAATCAATTAAGCTTCTTGCATCAAGCCGCAAAGTTGGAGATAGCTATTCTTGTATGGTAGCACCATTTATGCTTGATGGTACTCATCCGCTCTGTGGAGTAAATGATGTATTTAACGGAATCTTCCTTCGCGGTAATGTACTCGGAGATGCAATGTTCTATGGTAGTGGCGCAGGTAAGCTTCCAACAGCAAGTGCTGTAGTTGCAGATGTTGTTGATATGGTTAAGCATCAGAATACAAATATTTATATCAATTGGAGCAAAGAGAAGCTTGAAATTATCGATTATAAAGACAGCAAGAATGCATTTTTCGTAAGAACAGATTCAGATAAAGCTGCAGTTGAGAGTGTGTTCGGAAAAGTAACATATGTAGATGCTGTAGTAGATGGTGAGATTGCATTTACGACAGAGTCTATGTCAGAAGCTGAATTCGAAGAGAAATCTGCAAAGATTAATCTTATTAACAGAATTAGACTTGGATAAAATGTATTTAAAAGTCAAGAGTAGTATTTATATAGAATATACCTCTTGGCTTTTATTATTTACTTTGATATAATTACATTGTCGGTAATTAAATAAATTGGAGAGTGGAGAATGACAATTAATAATAGGTGTCGTGTCTCCATTTTTTGCTTTTTGGGAAGATTATTTAACAAGATATTTGGGAGGAATTTACAATGAAGAAGTATATTATGGCACTCGATGCAGGAACTACCAGCAACCGCTGTATTTTATTTGACCATCAGGGAAACATTGTTTCGATGGCGCAGAAGGAATTCAGACAGTTTTTCCCTAATCCTGGCTGGGTGGAGCATGATGCAAATGAGATATGGTCTTCACAGCTTGGGGTGGCTGTTGAAGCTATGAATATGATTAATGCCAAGGCTTCGGATATTGCAGCAATTGGAATTACAAATCAAAGAGAGACAGTTATTATGTGGAACAAAGAAACTGGCGAACCGATTTGTAATGCGATAGTATGGCAATGCAGAAGGACTTCTGACATGGCTGACGAATTAAAGGCAAGAGGTCTTGAAGAGAAGTTTAAAAAGAAAACAGGCCTTATAATTGACGCATATTTTTCAGCTACCAAGATAAAATGGATACTTGATAATGTAAAAGGCGCAAGAGAATTAGCGGATGAGGGAAAACTTCTTTTTGGAACGGTAGAGACATGGCTTATATGGAAGCTTACAAAGGGAGAAGCTCATGTTACGGACTACTCGAATGCGAGCCGCACGATGCTTTTTAATATAAATACGCTTGAGTGGGATGATGAAATACTTAAGGAACTTGATATACCAAAGAGCATTTTGCCAAAACCGATGCCTTCGAGCTGTATATATGGATATACAGATTATTTTGGAGAGCCGGTTTCTATTGCCGGCGCGGCCGGCGACCAGCAGGCAGCACTGTTTGGACAGACATGTTTTAACGAAGGTGAAGCAAAAAATACATATGGAACAGGCTGTTTTTTACTTATGAATACAGGAGAAAAGCCAGTATATTCACAAAATGGGCTTGTTACCACAATTGCGTGGGGACTTGATGGAAAAGTAAATTATGCGTTGGAAGGTTCTATTTTTGTGGCGGGAGCAGCTATTCAGTGGTTGCGTGATGGAATGAAAATGATAGATTCTGCGATGGATTCGGAATACATGGCGACAAAAGTAAAAGGAACGCACGGATGTTATGTGGTGCCTGCTTTTACAGGTCTTGGCGCACCACACTGGGATCAGTATGCGAGAGGAACAATAGTTGGAATTACAAGAGGTACAAATAAGAATCATATAATTCGTGCAACGCTGGAGTCAATTGCTCTGCAGGTATGTGATGTGATAGATGCCATGAAGGCAGATGCTGGAATTGAAATAAAGGCATTGAAGGTAGACGGTGGTGCAAGCGCAAATAATTTCCTGATGCAGTTTCAGGCAGACATGCTTAATGCACCGGTGAACAGACCGTCTTGTGTAGAATCTACAGCTATGGGAGCAGCTTATCTTGCAGGACTTGCAGTTGGATACTGGGAAAACAAGGAGGAAGTTGTAAGGAATCAGCAGCTTGACAGAGTGTTTGCGCCAGATATGAACGAAGAGGAACGGAGCGCAAAGAGAAAGGGTTGGAATAAGGCTGTAAAATACGCGTATGGATGGGCGAGAGATAATGAAGATGAGGAGGAAGAGTGCGTTTAAACAGACATAAAATATACAGGTATCTGGTTGGTATTATTTTTCCACCCAGATGTCCGGTGTGTGATGAAA
>JAXELM010000196.1:0-9340 GCA_034100525.1 Agathobacter sp. | reverse complement strand
ATAATTCGTTTGTAATCAGCGGCAATTTGCCACGGATGGCAAATTGAGTGAACAGGAGACAGGACGTCGACTGTGAACGACGCGTCCCTCTTAGACCACCTAACGCGAATTATCTAGAGTCTCTTGGAGCGAGGACCTAGTGAACAAAATATATGTAGAGCTATCCAATTTCCAAACAAACAAAAAATGCAAATTCTGCTATCCTTATTCTCTTCCTTGACCTTCACTATCCTGCGAAGCAGTTGCCCGCCCCAAAGCTAAACAGAAATTATGCTTCTTTATGGGAGAGCGGAAGTGTGAATATGAATTCCGTACCAACACCCTCAGTGCTGATAACATTAATGTTTTCATTGTGAGCCTGAATAATTTCTTTTACAATGGCAAGACCAAGACCGGAGCCTTTTTTGTCCTTACCACGCGAACTGTCTGTCTTATAAAAGCGCTCCCAGATTTTCTTGAGACTGTCAGCCGGGATGCCAATTCCGTAATCCTTTACAGATACAATAACCTTCTCGTTTTTGATATAGGTCTCAATCTTGATAGATGAATTATGATGCGAGAACTTAGTGGCATTGTCTATCAAATTGTAAAGCACCTGTTGAATCTTGGTCATATCACCGTTCACAAAAAGCTCTTTGCCGGTAAGAACCAAATCGAAGGTAATTCCTTTTTCAGAGCATTTTCCTTCAAAAGTCAGGATGGTGGTTCTAATCATGTTGTTGATATCGAAGTCTGCCAAATCAAGTCGTATTCCGTGATTTCCAAACTGGTTTAAATCAAGAAGGCTCTGTGTGAGCTTGTTAAGACGCTCAGTCTCAAACAGGATAATGTTTAAGTATTTTTCCTGCATCTCGTAAGGGATAGTGCCGTCAAGCATGGCATTGACGTAGCCCTTTATGGAAGTAAGTGGTGAGCGGAAATCGTGTGATACATTGGATACGAATTTGCGCTGGTCCTCCTCGAGACGGTCAAGCTCAGTTGCCATATAGTTGAGGGTATCTGCTAGATAGCCAATTTCATCATTGGAATAAACGTCAATCTTGTTGGAAAAATCACCCTTCGCATAGTATTTCGCAACCTTTGTTATCTTCTTGATTGGCCTAAATACAGTAAAAGAAAAAAGTGAATACAGCATAAAGCCAAGCACGAATAGAATTAGTGCTGAGTAAAAGGTGATATTACTGTAAGGACTGGTGTTGTTCATTATAGTGGCAGTTGATTTGTGAATCAGTATGTATCCGCGGTTTTTATACGCAATGGTAATAGGTGAAAAAACTGTGAGTACATCGCTGTCAAACTGAGAATAAAAATCGCCGACCATATAATATGTATCACCGAAATCTGCAATGTCAAAGGAACCAATATTGAAGAATTCCTGATTGGAGGCAGCATGACTTATTGTCGAATCAGATGAATTGATAAGTACATTGCCATTTGAATCCATCACCCATATCTCCGCAGAAAGATAATCCGCAACTATCTCCATGTGACTTTGAAAATCATCGAGTGATATGGAGGCTCTATAGTAGTCAGAAGCATAGTCAGAAGCGATAAGAGCCGACTCGCGATACAAGCCGGCTGCTTCAGAATCAATTGCTGTTTTATAAGTAATATTCTGGATAAATGTCATGATAAGAATGTATGCAACAATTCCAAAAAACAGATATCCCAGTAGGAACTTTATAAAAAGTCTTTGTTTCATTATGATACCTCGAATTTATAACCTATTCCCCAGACTGTAGCAAGCTTCCAGGTAGGGTGATCCTTGATCTTCTCACGAAGTCGCTTTACATGAACATCGACAGTACGGGTATCACCGATGTACTCATATCCCCAGATGTGGTCAAGAAGCTGTTCCCTTGTAAAAACCTGGTTAGGAGATGAAGCAAGGAAATATAAAAGCTCCAGCTCTTTTGGTGGCATTTCAACAGGGTGATTATTGTAAGTAACGGAATAATTGGACAGGTTAACAACGAGTCCGGGATATTCAACGCACTTAATATCTACGGTAGTGGTCGCCTCAGGCTTGCTAGGCTGGAAACGACGAAGCACAGCTTTAACACGTGCAACAAGCTCTTTAGAATCGAATGGCTTCATGATGTAATCATCAGCACCAAGCTCAAGACCGAGAACCTTGTCAAAAATCTCACCCTTAGCAGAAAGCATTATAATAGGCACATTGGATTTCATACGAATCTCACGACAAACCTGATAACCATCGATTCCCGGAAGCATCAAATCAAGCAGAATGAGATTTGGATGGTACTGTTCAAAAGCGATAAGCGCCTGCTCACCATCATTTACAATATGTGTGTTGTAGCATTCCTTTGTGAGATAGAGCGAAATAAGCTCTGCAATATTGTTGTCATCATCTACTATTAAAATCTTTGATTTTGTAGCCATAAAAACCTCCTCATTCTAATCAAAAGTCACGATTGTAACACCAGCATCACCTTCGCCGAATTCGCCAAGATGGAATTCCTTGACGTTTCTCATTCCCTTTAAATGGCTGTGAACAGCATTTCTAAGTGCTCCGGTTCCCTTGCCGTGAACAACACGCACAGAGGCAAGGTGGGCAATGTATGCATCATCGAGATATTTGTCAAGTTTTGCAATCGCTTCGTCTGCACGCATGCCAATGAGATTAATCTCTGGCGAGATATTCATTGACTTGCTCATCTTAATTTTGCCGCCGCCATTACCGCCCAACCGCTTATTAGGCGAGATAGCATCCTCGTTTACAAGGACAAGGTCATTGATATTTACCTTGGAGCGAAGAATACCCATCTGGACAAAAAGGTCACCCTTGGAATCCGGCAATGTATGAACAGTTCCCTTCAGGTTCATGGACAAAACAATTACGGAATCGCCGATACGAAGCTTCTTTGGAGCTTTAGGATTCTTCTTTGCCGCAGGTTTATTTAGTCCGGAAAGAGCCTTTTCTTTTTCAGAAAGCTTGTTTCCGACTTTGGAACGTTCCTTCTCCATTTTGCTCATAGGAGCCTGACCCTGACCATATTTGTTGAAATTGCGGATAGTTTCATCGGCAAGTTCCTTAGCCTCTTTGAGAATCCTGTACGCTTCCTCGTTGGCATCACGGATGATTTTATCCTTGCTTGAATCAAGCTTTTCGTTCTTGGTTTCAAGCTGTTTCTTGAGCTGCTCAATCTCAAGCTTGTACTGTTTAATCTCAGTCTGTTCTTTTTCGATAGTCTGGCGGCTTGCCTCGAGATTCGAGATAACATCCTCGAAATCAACATCTTTTTCATTTATTCTCTCACGCGCATCGTCGATAATGTCAGTTGAGAGACCAAGCTTCTGTGAAATGGCAAAAGCATTACTTTTTCCAGGAATACCGATGAGAAGACGATATGTCGGACTAAGTGTCTCGACGTTGAATTCACAGCAGGCATTCTCAACTCCGTCTGTAGAAAGTGCATAGACCTTGAGCTCGCTGTAGTGAGTAGTCGCCATTGTGGTCGCACCGTACAGATGCAGTTTGTGCAAAATAGAAATAGCAAGTGCAGCACCCTCAGTCGGGTCCGTACCGGCACAAAGCTCATCGAAGAGACAAAGACTTCTGTCGTCAGCTTTGTCGAGTATTTTGATAATATTGGTCATATGAGACGAGAAGGTACTAAGCGATTGTTCGATACTCTGCTCGTCACCGATATCAGCAAATACCTCATCGTATATCGAAAGCTCAGAACGGTCGGCAGCCGGAATATGAAGACCAGCCTGCCCCATGAGGGTAAGCAGTCCGACAGTCTTGAGAGAGACAGTCTTACCACCGGTATTCGGACCAGTCACAATAAGCTGCTTGTAGTCATCGCCGAGGTGCACATCAATAGGTACGACCTTCTGTGGGTCTAGTAGTGGATGACGTCCTTTTCGAATATTGATGTATCCACGCTCGTTGAAAATAGGGGCAACACCATTGTATGATTTTGCAAGGTGGGCCTTTGAAAAAATAAAATCAAGCTCGGCAAGAATACGGTAATCGCTTGCCAAAGCATCAGTATACAAAGCGACCTCGTTGCTGAGCTGTGCCAGTATTGCATTTATTTCTTCCTGTTCCTTTAAGAAAAGCTGGGTCAGTTCGTTGTTCAAATTCACAACAGCCATCGGCTCGATGAAAAGTGTAGAGCCGGTTGAAGACTGGTCGTGAACCATACCAGGTACATTGTTTTTCGAATCAGCCTTTACAGGGAGACAGTATCTTCCGTCGCGCATCGTGATGACTGCATCCTGCAAATAAGAACGCGTAGTTGTGTTGTTAATAATGCTTGTAAGCTGCGCATGGATACGGTCATTCATACCGCGGATTGATTTTCGAACCTTAAAAAGTGCCGGACTTGCATCATCCGCTATCTCATCCTCGGAGATGATGCAGCGCTTAATCTCATCATAGAGAGGTGTAAGCGGCTCGAGCTCGTCGAAAAAAGTAGATAGTGAATCTGTTTTTTCATCAGCTCTGTCAGTGCGGTCATATGCCTTTGCGCGTTTTGCAACCTCAAGAAGAGAACTGATTTCAAGCAGTTCTATGGTATTTAGAGTACCGCCGATTTCGAGTCTCTTAATCATCGCACTTACATTGTGGATTCCGACAAAAGAAATTCCACTTTTCTTATAGAGACGTGAAAGGGCATCGGCTGTCGTCTCCTGAAGATAATTAATCTTCTCAATGTCAGTTAGTGGTTTTATTCGTAAGCATTTGCGCTTTGTCTCCTCGCATGCAGCGTACTCTGCAAGACGCTCAAGTATTTTGTTGTATTCTAAAGTGTTAAAAACTTTCTTGTTCATAATTTTACTAATCCTATCTCATTTTCTTCCTTTTGATTATAGCTGATAATTGTCCGTTAGCAAAGGTAAAAATGGTTGCAAGCTTACAGAAATCTAATTATAATATAACTTATGGAAGATTTTATACGCGAAAAGATAAAAGAAAAGCCGTTAAATAAAAAGAAAATAATGGTCAGACTGGGAGTCAGTGCACTATGCGGTTTGGTATTTGCAATAGTTGCATGCATTGTTTTTGTAATATTTTTTTCTGTGATGTACAAGCAGAATCAGGGAGGTAAAATCGTCTTAGTTGACAATGATTCTGAGACTGAGATGGTTACAGAGACACAGACGGAAGCTGTTACGGAGACACAGACACAGGATACGCAGGAGCCGGAAGCACAGCCTCAACCGACAGAGATAAAGGAATTCACACTTGAAGATTACCAGAAGATACAGAGCCAGCTCTACTCGATTGGAAGCGAGGCGAATAAATCAATTGTCAGTATTACAAGCGTGAAAAGTGATACTGACTGGTTCAACAATACGTATGATTCTGTAGGAACAAGTGCGGGTGTGATAGTGTCTGAGTCTGATAAAGCTGTATATATACTAACAGAGAAAAAAGCAATCTCTGATGCCAGCAAAATCAGGGTTACTTTCATAAATGAGGACGGTGCTGATGCCAAGATGTATCAATATGATGGTAATACTGGAATCGCAATTTTGTCAGTGGAGAAGGAGTCGCTTGAAGATGTGACTCTCCGTATGATTCATATGGCGCAGTTTGCCAATTCCAATCTGGTTTCTAAAGGGGCAATAACGATAGCTCTCGGAAGCCCACTCGGCACGAATTATTCTATACTTGCAGGTACGATTACGTCTACGGACAATGAGATTACGACACTCGACCGCAATTACAGGGTGTTTACTACAGATATCGTATCTACTGCAAACGGCAGTGGAATTCTGATAAATACAGAGGGTGAGGTTATAGGGCTTGTAATGCAGGACTATAGTGCAAGGGACAATGAGAACACCCTGACAGCAATCGGGATAAGGGAACTTGAGCCGATAATCAATCTACTTTTGCAGGGAAAGCAGATACCGTATATAGGAATGAATGTGACGACCGTATCTGATAAGATATCAAGGGAGTATGACCTTCCAAAGGGTGTGTATATCAGGGAGGCGACAGTTGATTCGCCTGGTATGCTTGCAGGTTTGCAAAGTGGAGATGTAATAACAAAGGTAGATGGCGAGGAAGTACAAACCGTCTCAGAGTATTATGACGAAGTACTTAAGCTGGATTTAGAAGAAGAATATATCATCGCGGTAATGCGTGAGGGTAATAGTGGTTACTCTGAGGTGAAGTGCAAGGTGAAACCCGGAGTGCTCAAGTAAGGAGGAATTATGAAGTATATTTCATCGCTTCGTGAGGGCGAGAGAATTAATGAGATTTATTTGTGTAAGAGTAAGCAGACTGCCATGACAAAGGCTGGAAAGCCATATGACAACGTTATACTGCAGGACAAAACAGGAACGCTCGATGCGAAAATCTGGGATACAGGTTCTGTTGGAATAGAGGAATTTGACGCCATGGATTATGTGGCGATAACTGGTGATATTACAAGCTTTCAGGGCAATTTACAATGCTCAATAAAGAGAGCCAGAAAGGTAAGCGAGGGTGAATATGACCCAGCTGATTACCTCCCTGTCAGCAAGAAGGATATAGAGGAGATGTATAAGGAGCTGATGGCACTTATACAGTCGGTCAAGAATCCATATCTTGGCAAGCTGTTACATATGTTCTTTGACAATGAAGAGTTTGCTAAGCGTTTTAAGTTCCATTCGGCAGCAAAGAGCGTACATCACGGATTCGTGGGTGGTCTCTTAGAGCACTCGCTCAGTGTGGCAAAGAACTGTGATTTTTTCGCAGGAAACTATCCGGTTTTAAACAGGGATTTGCTTATCACAGCGGCTATTTTTCACGATGTAGGAAAGCTGAGGGAGCTGTCAGTATTTCCTGAGAACGATTATACAGATGCAGGACAGCTGCTTGGACATATTGTAATCGGTTCAGAGTGGATAAGTGATGCAATCAAGAAAATAGATGGATTCCCGGTTGTACTTGCCAATGAACTTAAGCATTGCATCCTGTCGCATCACGGTGAGCTTGAATTTGGTTCGCCAAAGAAGCCGGCATTAATCGAGGCTGTGGCGCTTAGCTTTGCCGACAATATCGATGCCAAGATGGAGACATTTACAGAGCTTCTTTCAGTCGTTCCGGAGAACAACACTGACTGGCAGGGATATAACCGTTTCATGGAGACAAACTACAGAAGAACCGTAGTTGAATAAAAGAGGATAACATGCAGAAAAACGATATATTTGAAATCGAAATAACCGACATGGGAGTAAATGGTGAAGGCATTGGTCATTATCAGGGAATGACTTTTTTCATCAAGGATGCCCTTATAGGTGATGTGATTGATGCCCGTGTCACAAAACTAAAGAAGAATTATGGATATGCAAGAGTGGAAGCGATTAAAAGTCCTTCCACTTTTCGTATTGAACCGAAATGTGAGCTGCACAGAAGATGCGGAGGCTGCCAGATACAGGCACTTGATTATGTTAAACAGCTTCAGTTCAAAAATGAAAAGGTACGCGGAAACCTTACACGAATTGGTGGATTTTCTGAAAAAGAAATAGATGAGAAGATGCTTCCTATAGTCGGAATGGAAAATCCATATCGATACAGAAACAAAGCGCAGTTCCCGGTTGGCTATGCCAAAGATGGACAGATAGTTGCGGGCTTTTACGCAGCAAGAAGCCATAATATCATACCTGTGGACGACTGCATGCTGGGTGTGCCAGTCAATAAAGACATACTTGATACCGTAATAAAATGGATGAGCGCAAACCACATTGAACCATATGACGAGACAAGAGGAAAAGGTGTGCTTCGTCATGTGCTGATAAGATATGGCTTTACTTCGAAGGAAATCATGGTATGCCTGATTATAAACGCACATAAGTTAAACGCAGCAGAAGCTTTGATTACGGAGCTTAGAAAAATAGATGGAATGACATCGATTTCCATAAACATTAATACGCAGAAAACTAATGTGATTCTGGGCGATAAGACAGAATGCATATGGGGACAGCCATATATTACGGACTATATTCATTTAAGAAAATGTCCTGATTATGTCAATAGAGAAGCTGCTGTAGAATGTAATGATATAGAATGTAAAGATGACAAATTAAGTGGTGGAGTATGCCGTGATAATGTAAGTGATGCGATTGTAAGTGATGATGCATTCGCACTTACAGAAAGAAGCGTAGCATATCATATCTCGCCTCAGTCATTCTATCAGGTTAATCCGGTGCAGACTGAAAAGCTCTATAGCACTGCTGTCGAATTTGCAGGTCTGACAGGTGAAGAATCTGTATGGGATTTATACTGCGGAATTGGAACCATATCGCTCTTTTTATCACAGAAGGCAAAGCAGGTATACGGCGTAGAAGTAATACCTCAGGCGATAGAGGATGCCAAGAATAATGCAAAGTTAAACGGAATAACAAATGCCAGATTTTTCGTGGGAAAAGCAGAGGAGGTACTGCCGGAATTCTATGAGTATGCTGATGATGCGACTATGCTTCGACCGGATGTAATCGTAGTCGACCCACCGAGAAAGGGCTGTGACGAGAAGTGTCTTGATACAATGATAAAAATGGCACCACGGAAAATCGTGTATGTAAGCTGTGATTCGGCTACACTTGCGAGAGACTTGAGGATACTCTGTGATGGAGGATATGAGCTGAAAAAAGTACAGGCATTTGATCAGTTTGCACATACTTTGCATGTGGAGACGGTAGTTCAGTTGATTAACCAAAATGCGAAGGCAAAGCATCATGTTGAACTAGGCATAGATGCTGAAGAGTATTATAAAATCAAGGAGTTGGAGTAGGAGAAATAACAAAATGACAAATGAAGAATGGAAAAAATCGCTTTCGAAAAAACTTGTAGAGGTATTTGGTAAGAATGTTTTTTCAGAGGATGATTTTACAAGTGATTTTTATATTGAGTTGAGGATTCGATGTTCTGATTATTTTCAAACAGAAGATGATGCGTTTGATCAGGAACTTTTTTGGTCTGATAGTTTTAAAAAGTGGCTAATGGAGGATAAGGAACAATTATCTGCGGATGATCAAGATCGTTTAGAGGCACTAAGCAAAAGGATAAGAAAGTTTAACAAGGAACGGGATTGGGATCAGTTTCATTCCCCCAGCAATTTGGCTAAATCTATTTCGATTGAAGCGGGTGAACTTCTTGAATGCTTCCAGTGGAATGATACTGATTATAATCGTGATGATGTCATTGAGGAACTTGCGGATGTGGCAAATTATTGCATCCAGATGTCACAGGTTCTTGGAGTAGATTTGATTGATATCATTAATGCCAAAATGGATGTGTCGGAAAAGAAGTATCCGGTAGATAAGGCTAAAGGTGTATCTACTAAGTATGACAAATTATAAAAAGGAGAAAAACTAT
>JAXELM010000172.1:0-3245 GCA_034100525.1 Agathobacter sp. | reverse complement strand
CAGTAGTTATTCTGACCTGCCACTGTTGCAAGCGATACAAATACATCAATTCCTGCTATTGCACGGGCAGTTTTTTGTATTCGCTTTACATTTGAAGCAATATTATCTCGAATACTCTTAAACAGCTCATATTCTAACTGAACAAGCCTGTCCTCAGAACCTAAAATTGTATCTTCTAATTCCTTTAACTCCGGAGTGATATATCTTTCTGCATTAGTAAGCGTCTGTTTCCTTACATAGTAGTCAGGCACAAGTTCTTTAAACGAATTTGTAACCTCCAGATAATAACCAAATACTTTATTGTATTTGATTCGAAGAGACTTAATCCCTGTTTTCTCCCGCTCTTTTGCCTCCAAATCAGCAAGCCAGCACTTTCCCTGTGTTTTCGCCTCCCTTAGCTTATCAACCTCTTCATTAAATCCGGTCTTAATAATATCTCCATCGCGAACTGAAATAGGAGGATCATCATCTATAGAAGCATTAAGCAATTCATACAAATCCTCAAGGCAGTCATACTCCTGTTTAATTTCATCTATAAGAGCGCAATCAATGTCATCCATAAGTGTTCTAATAGGCGGAAGCATCTCCAAAGAATTTTTAAACGCTATCATATCCCTTGGATTGGCAGACTGATATGTAATCCTGGTAATAAGACGTTCCAAATCATATATAGGATTTAAATATTCCCTGAATTCCTCTCTGGTTATTTCATGATTATTTAATTCCTCTATAAAATTCTGTCTCTTTATTATCTCCTCTTTATCTATAAGCGGCTGTTCAACATAGCTTCTTAACAGTCTTGCGCCCATAGCTGTCTTAGTCTTATCCAACACCCACAGAAGTGAGCCTCTTTTTTGTTTTTCCCTAAGAGTTTCAACAAGCTCAAGATTTCTTCTTGAAGAGCTGTCGATAATCATATATTTTCCAATTGAATATGGATGTATCTCCAAAATATTATCAAGAGAATTCTTCTGTGTCTCATACAAATACTTAATTAATGCACCTGCAGAAACAACTCCGCACTCATAATCATCAAGTCCAAGTCCCTGAAGTGTATTGACATGAAAATGACCAAGAATTGTATCCTTCGTCATCTCCTGTCCAAAATACCATGAATCCAGATACGATATGGCGATTGACATTCTCTCTTTCAAGTCTTCGACATCAATTCCACACATTCTAAATGGTTCATTGCATATTATCTCTGACGGCATAAATCTGTTTAGCTCATCAAGTAATTTTCTTTCAGAATCAACCTCAGTAACAAAAAAATCTCCAGTAGTAACATCTGCAGTTGATATTCCAAATTTGTCCTCCAAATAAACAATACACATAATATAGTTATTTTTTGCCTCATCTAAAGCCTGCATATCTATATTTGTTCCAGGAGTGACAATTCTTACAACCTCACGCTTTACAATACCTTTAGCAAGCTTTGGATCTTCTACCTGCTCACATATTGCAACCTTATACCCCTTTGCCACAAGCCTGTTAAGATATGTATCTACTGCATGATGAGGAATTCCACACATAGGTGCACGTTCCTCTAAACCACAACTTTTACCGGTAAGCGTAAGCTCAAGCTCTTTTGACACAATCTTCGCGTCCTCAAAGAACATCTCATAAAAATCTCCGAGTCTGTAAAATAAAATACAGTCTTTATATTCTTCCTTTGTTTGCAGATAATGCTGCATCATTGGTGTAACATCAAGCACTTCTTAAGTCCTCACTTCTATAAATTAGGTTTATATTTTTTGATTATGGCTTCGGCAACTTTCATGCCATCCATTGCTGCCGATGTGATTCCGCCGGCATAACCAGCCCCTTCACCACAGGGATAAACGCCTTCGATATTGCTCTCAAAATTCTCATCTCTTAATATTCGAATCGGAGAGGAAGTTCTTGTTTCCATTCCTGACAAAATTGCATCTTTTCTGTCAAAACCTGGTACTATATGACCAAAATGTTGCATTCCAAGAATAAACGACTCCTCCATATCATTCGACATAAGTCCCCTTAAGTTAGCAAAACATGTTGCCCCTTTAGTATTTGAATCAAACTCTCCATATGATTTTGATTCTGTATTATTGCAAAAATCTCCAAATAACTGTTGTGGTATTTTACCATTCCCAAGATTATAATTTTTTTCCTCAAGCATCATCTGATAACGCATTCCTGCCAAAGCATCATCAGCACCAAAATCATCCGGGGTTACAGATACAATAATTGCACTGTTTGCATTTGCTCCACTTCGTCCTGAATAACTCATACCATTTACAACAGTTCTGTTTTCCTCCGAAGAAGAATTGACAACAAACCCTCCCGGACACATACAGAAAGAATATACACCTCGACCATTAGGGAAATTAGATGTCACCTTGTATGCACTAGCTGGTAACTTAATGTTGCTGTCACCATACATATATTCATCTATCATCTTCTGTGGATGCTCTACACGAAAGCCAACAGCAAAGCTTTTAACCTGCATATCAAGCTTAAGTTGATTTAAACGGACAAATGTATCTCTTGAACTATGACCTAACGCAAGAACAACACTATCCACATCAAGCTTTTGATTACCACACACAATTTGTTTAACCCTGTTATCTTCTATAATGATATCAGTAAGACATGTTTCGAACATAAACTCGCAGCCATGTTCTATTAGATACTTTCTCATGTTGATAATTACATCTGACAATATATCAGTACCAATATGCGGTTTATTATCATAAAGGATATTATCAAGTGCACCAAATCTAACAAATGTCTCAAGAACAAATCTGTTTCTTCCTACCGGGTCTTTTACGGCGGTATTTAATTTGCCATCCGAAAATGTACCTGCACCACCTTCACCAAACTGAACATTTGAGGAAGTATCAAGAACTCCTGTCTTCCAGAAATTTTCTACATCAAGCTGTCTTTCTTCTACAGGCTTACCACGTTCTATTACAAGAGGATTATACCCTGCCTCGGTCAAAAGATAAGCACAAAATAATCCGGCAGGTCCTGCACCGACTATGACAGGTCTGTTTCTAAGTGATAACTCACCACAGTCAGGAAATTGATACTTTTTTTCTTTAACAGACATAACAGAAGAATTTTTGATTTTGCTTAATATTCTATTGTCATCCTTCGTATATACATTTACAGAATACACATAAAATAACTCTGGCTTTTTTCTTGCATCCAGAGACTTCTTAAATATCTCGTATTCAACTTCAATTCCATCACGTATTTTTAAT
>JAXELM010000106.1:0-29283 GCA_034100525.1 Agathobacter sp. | reverse complement strand
CTGACGCCGTTTTAACTCTTGCTTCTCATTTTCTTTTTTGGCATAAACCAGCAAAACGATAACTAGTATTTCTATAAAAATAATTTTTACGACTATATTATCTTTTTGTTCACTCCATTTAAGCTTCACACCATCTACCTGCTTTGGAAGAACAAAGGTATTTGTTCCAACCTTATTTGATTCTTCCTCTACCGCATCGTTTATTTGCTTTATCAATTTTTCTTCTTTTGATAACTTCTTCGGAACAACTACAAAAGAAAATGTATATAATTCTTTGACACTCTCACAGGATAGTTCAACTTCAGCTGTAACCAAATTGCCATCTCCATCTAATTCATCCTCAATTATCTCACCATCTACGCTGACATATTTATAATCACTCAGCATCCATTCAGCTGTAACCAAACCTTCTACATATTTCTCCTTCATGTTGACATTTTGTGATACAGCTTCAGGAGAGTCCCCGCTTTGATAAAATGTCTTGTCAATTTCATTTTCTGCTTTATAAATACAGTTTTGTGCATCTTCCAAGGACAATTTTTCTTCCTCAACTGTCAGCTTGTATTGATAATTTTTCTCCAATCCATCGGCATTGATGGTTAAATCGTACTGTTCTTCCCCCTTACCAGGCTCATTCCTTGAAATTACGCCCTCATTTCCAATTATTTGCTCCGTTTTATCTGACAAAGCGGCAAAAATTACTATTATATTAAATAGCAAACCTATACCGATATATTTATAATTTTTTCTGATAAAAATATCGCACCTCCATACATAACAAGACATACTGTCATAAAAGTAATACCCATAATATTTCCATACAAAACCTGCATATAATCTGCAGATGTAAGTCTTAAATATGCCAAAATAAATATCGGTATCCCATTCATTATTTTCTGCTCCATCCTTTTAGAAGCAAGCGACACCTCTATCTCTCTATATGTCTCATACTTCTGACAGATTCTATTTGTCGTAGAGTCAATTATTCCAACAAAATCTCCTCCAGATCTTTTTGCAAAAGAGAAAATTTCAACAAAACTGATAATATCATCAACCTCTGTCCTTAAAGCGAATTTCTCCAATACGGCTTCAATAGGTACATTTATAGTAACTGCCCTATTCATTTCGCTTACCTCTTTATACATAAGGCTTTTGGTTCCATGTAATAATCCAAGCTCTTTTTGTGCTTCAACCCATGCATTTTCAATTGAATATCCTGCTATTAGTGCTGTACTTACATTCTTTAAAAAATCTATAAATTCTCTGGTAAGCCTGTCTTTTTGCTCTTTTATTTTGGAATTTCGATATAATCTCGATAAAATTGCTATAAACAGTGGCGCAAAAATTATTCCCCACATACTATCGTAAAATAGATACGCAATCACAAACGTTGCAAAAATAGAAACCATAATAACAAGGGCCTTCTCCTTAAAAGACATTTTGTACTTTGAATAATCCATCTCATACCTCCAGTCCTGCTGCAATAAGCTTTTCTTTATGGATTAATTGATTCATTCCAACTAATTTTCCCTTATTATTCTTGTCTATTTCATATTTGTATAAAGTTCTCAATCTAATATCCCCAGCTTCCATTCCATCTACTTCTGCTATTTCAAGCACTTTTCTACTTTTGTCTCTTATCCTTCCAAGCTGAACTATAATATCAATACCAGAAGCTATCTGACTTCGTATCGCAGGTATAGGAAGCTCCTTTCCCATTATTACCATCGTCTCCAGTCTAGAAAGAATATCCCTGCAGGAATTAGCATGTCCTGTGGACAGACTGCCATCATGCCCTGTATTCATAGCTGAAAGCATATCAAGTGCTTCTTCCCCCCTGCACTCACCAACTATTATTCGATCTGGTCGCATTCGAAGCGCTGTTTTTATCAGGTCCCGGATTGTGATTGCTTCCACGCCTTCTGTGTTTGCATTTCGTGTTTCCAGACGCACTACATTTTCTGCATTTAATAACTGTAATTCTGCGGAGTCTTCTATTGTAATTATTCTTTCATCATCGGGAATATATTGCGATAACGCATTAAGAAATGTCGTTTTGCCAGAACCAGTTCCCCCAGATATAAAGATATTGTATTTTGCCTCCACCAATACCTCAAGAAATTTTGCGGCCTCCTGAGATAATGCCCCCATATCTATCAACTGATTCATACTGTATGGATGTTCAGGAAATTTTCTAATACAAATTGCAGAACCTTCAATTGAAATAGGCGAAAGTACAATATTTACTCGCGAACCATCTGATAATCTTGTATCAACAATAGGTGATGCCTGATTTACAACTCGATTATGTCTTCCAACAATCTGCTGTATCACATCCTGCATTTTGTCATCAGAACTAAATCCCCCATCGAATTTATAAATCATCCCAGCCTTTTCATAAAAAATATTATTAGGTCCGTTCACCATTATCTCTGTTATTTGTGGATTATCAACGAGCTCCTGCAATACATCAAGCTTTCTAAGTGCATTAAATATCTGCGTCTCAAGAATAACTCTTTGTCTCACTGATATCATCTCTCTTCTTGCCTCTTTCGATACAGCTGAAGCAATTAGTTCCTCTATCTCTTCGTCTGTCATATCACGCGACATATCCATTTGCAAGATAACCTGATTTTTTAATTTTTCAACTAATTCATCCAATTGCAGTTGCCCCCGGTATTACATTTCGAATCAAATCGCCAAACTCATTCCATCTCCATTGCTCTATGAGTCTCTCGCAAGAGGTAATCGGATTAGTCATTACTGGTATATCTATTCTGATTATTTTGTCAATTATCTGCTTATACCCCCTTGCAGACAATTCTGACAAAAACTCCAATTCACGCCATTGATACAGCCCTCCTTTTTTCTGCATCAAATAAATATCCTGACATTTATTTAGTACCTCATAAAATCCTAAAAACCTCGCTCCAAGATTTATTAAAATAACATCATAGTCCAATTCCTGACATAGTAACTGAATAAGCTTAAGACAAATTGATGCATTTAATTCACACAAACTTTCTGAATTGACCATCGGATATATATAATCGATTCCATCCATATGCCCTATACATGAAGCCATTCTGCCATACGAATATTTGCCACTTTCTGCCATAATCATGAGCTCTTCAAGTCCTGGTGCATCCTCGCGGCTGGTAAGCTGCGTCAGACCACTGTTTTCCTGCAAATCCACAACAAGTACTCTTTCTTTTTCGTTGAGAATTGAACCTAACGTAACCGTAAATGGTAATTGAAACTCATTTTCAGATAACGAATAAACTGCTGCAACCCTCGTTTTTACTCTAATTCTTCCGCATTCCTTTACATCACGAATCTCATTTCCAATATTCTTCAATATTTCATCAATTATATAATTTACTTCCTGATATTTCTCCAAAATAATTACAGTCCCTTCTTTTTCGTCAAAACATACCTTTTCCTCCTCAAAATCTAATAAATAAATAATTGGAACTTTAAGTTGATTTACAATTTCATCCATACTCTCCTGGGTCTTAATACAGTCAGACATAATAATTGCATCCATATTTGTACTATCCATAGCCAAAAGCTGATCAAGTCCTGTATAAATGTGAAGCTCCAACTGATTTCTATAATGGTTCATTAAACAATTCGTAAACCTGTTCTCATATTCAGTATCTTCTATACACACACCAACTCTCTTTTTTTGCATGTATAACCTCCCTTCAAATTAATATTTCATACATTTTTACCACTATCACTCCTATCAAAATAGCCAGCGAAAAATGAATAATATTTTCTTCTTCCTGCTGCTCATAAGCCTTTATATCACCATGTACTACATCTGAAATATAGCAGATTCCTAAGAAAATTCGGCCATACAGATTCCTGTTTTTAACCATTTTCAATAAAGAAAATATAGCACCTACAACAAATGAGACAACAATGCAATAAAAGAGCTCTCTTAAATTTACAAAACTACCTATAACGGAAAATAATTTGATATCTGCGGCCCCCATTATTCCTGCCAGATAAAAAAGATATAAAACGATAACCGGAATGATAATGTTTGGAAGAATCCAAACGATACCTCCCACTCCCTGCGACCATATTCGGAGTGGAATTGCTGCGCATATCCCCACTAAAATCAGCCGGTTACTGACTTTCATACTGCGCATGTCCTGTATAACAGCTACACTTAAGAGCGTAATCAGTACCAGGATTGATGTCATCTCTGCAACATCCAAATTTGCATCACCTCGCTTGTGTTGTGAATTATATCAACACCATTTTAGCTTGTCTAGACTTTTTTCCACAAAAGTTACATTTTGTAAATTATACCCAAAATCAACTCTCAAAAAAAGGACTTAACACCTCCTAAGGCTCGAAATATATGGATTTTTGTATGTCAAATGACACTTTTTCTTACCCTGCAATAGTATATTTCTATTTTTTGTATAGAATTTCCATTTTTGATTATACTTGTAAAAAGGGATTTTTTAGAAAGAGGTCTATATGCGAATAATAAAAAAAGTCATACCCGTTGATAATGGATATTCTGCTTTAAAACAGGATTTGGAAAAAACTACATCAGATTTGAAAAATGTATACATCAACCTTGAAAATGTAGTAGAACCTGATTTAATTGACTATTACATTTATCAGGCTAAGGCTGTGCAAATGAGATACAAATTTCTCCTCGAATGTGTAAAAAAAATAGAGGATTCTTATACAAAGAACCCTCTATGAGTATCATCCGAACAGTTTTCATTAAGCTCATATCTACCATAAGTCATACCTGCGTATACCTGCTGTGCATTTTTCATCACAGGCTCTGAGGTGTCTTGTGCTGCGACTTTTTCAAAACTGTCATACAGACACCTCATTATCTTTTCTGCTTCATCTATTTTATCAAGACGATATTCATACATTGCTTTTGCAAGATTATTTTTGCAATACATATACAAAGAATATAATGTATTTGACAAGTCATATTTAAAATCTAATGAATTCATAAGTTCATCAAGCGTATCAGAGGCATTTCTTATCGACTCTTTGAAAGCTTTTCTATTATCATCTGCTTTTGCAAGCCTGATATCTTCTACATAAGCAAAAAATATATCATAAATGATTATTATCATTCCACCTCTATTACACTGACTTATCCGTCTTGTAAAATCCTGCTTAAGTTGATTATCCATTTCTCACCTCATTATCTCGAAAGCAATGATAGTACCTGTTGCGGCAAGTCATTAGCCTGCGAAAGAACAGATATTGCGGCCTGATCAAGTATATTTTGCTGCGCATATTCAGTCATTTCTGACGCCATATCTGTATCAAGAATTCTAGAATATGCCGCCGTCATATCCTCTGTAGTTTCTGATAAACTGTTATTTGCATAATCAAGACGATTCTGAAATGCTCCAATCGTAGATCTAACTGTGGACAGCTTTGCAATTGCATCATCAAGAGTACTAATCGCGCGGTCTGCTCCACCATATGCCGTAACATCAACAGTATCTATATAGAGACTTTCTGAAGATATCTCAGGAATACGCACATCCATTTCCTGATATTGATTAGAACCAATTTGTACAGTTAAAGATCCAATATCCGTCACCTCAATATCAATCAGTGTGCTTGTATTTACAATTGGATCACCATTCTCATCAACATCAGAAAGCACATCATCTTTTACAAGAAAATCCATTGTAAAACCATTATTATCTCTTATGTATACACGATTTCCATCTGTCGAATAGGTCGCATTTGCTCCCAATCCTTCTGACAGACTGACTTTCACATCTGTTCCATAAGTGCTCTCTGTATAAGTATCCTGATCATCATTCACATCATAACCAAATGACGCATATAAATCTTTTGAAAAAGTAACATTGAGAACAGCATTACTGCCATATAAATCTGTCCGAATAGTAAAATCATCTGTATCCGGGTCAATTTCTAAATGTCCACCAGATTGCTCTACTGCAGTTCCAAGTGCATTATAAAATTCATCATCTGTCATATCTGCACTAACAATAACGTCCATTCCATTTACATTTATTGTACCATCAACCAGATTCTGCGGCTTTGTGTATGTCTGCTCTGCCTGCGTTGCAACAGCACTTACCTCCACCGAATATACACCTGTTGCGACATTATCAGACACATTAATTCTTGTAACATCCTTCGAATACACTCTCACATCTGAAGAACCATCTAAAAGAGTTTTTGTATTATACTCTGTATCTGTTGAAATTCTGTCAACTTCCTTCTTAAGTTCGTCTATCTCATGCTGAATACTTTCTTTGTCATCATATGTATTTGTGTCATTTCCAGCCTGTACGGACAACTCTCTGATTCTTTGCAAAATGCTTGCAACTTCATTTAGTGCACCATCTGCAATCTGAAGAACTGATACACCATCATTTGCATTTGCATTTGACTGATTAAGCGCATCTATCTGCGCTTTCATTTTATTCGAAATCGCCATTCCGGCCGGATTATCGCCCGCCGAATTTATTTTATATCCACTTGATAATTTTGCAATTGATGCCTGTAATCTGTTTTCTGTTCTAAGAAGCTGTGTATTAGCTGTAACCGCAGACATATTTCTATTTATTTTCATATGCGTTCCTTTCCGTGTAAATGTACGCCCTGCATCCTTGCCGCATATTTGACTATCCCTGTCATTTGATAGATATATCGGCTCTTAGTCCTTATTTCTTAACAATATTTTTTTTCGTATAATTTGCATTTATCAGAAAATAATATTATAATAGGCACACATATAAGATTAATTTTTAAGGAGGATATTCCGATGGCACAGGTTACAAAGGACACTATGATTGGTGAACTTCTTCAAATTGATGAGAATGTAGCTCCAATTCTTCTCAATATTGGAATGCATTGTCTTGGATGCCCATCTTCGCAGATGGAGACAATAGAGCAGGCTGCTATGGTACATGGTATCGACCCAACAGCTCTCGTTGAAGAGATTAATAATTTTCTTGCTACGACAAAATAAAAGACGGTTCTTTTGAACCGTCTTTTTTACAGTGAAGCCAATGTTTGAATTGCATTCTCGGAAATAATCAGATTTCCATGCTCCGAATAATATGCACCTATCGCAGGAGTATAATTTTTCTGAAGAGCATACTCTGAAATTCTATTACAAATCTTGTTAAATTCAACTGGAGAATGTCCGCTCTTGTGAATCATTAAATAAAATTTATTATTTTTAGAGTCCTTATACAAATCATTATTGCCCTGATAATAATCCACTATGATTTTTGCTAATCTGCATGCTTCATCAAGATTATTAAATTCAAACATCTTCGTCAGATCAACAACTTCTTTTACAACAGCTTTTGGCTCTTCTTTTTCCTCGTGCATTTTCTTGAATGAATCAAGAATATCATCAGCACCCTTTACATTTGATAAAACAGAGTCATTTTCATCATATCCAAGACTCTCGTCCGGCTCCGAAAAATTAGAAAAACGAACATCCATCTCTTCAGGATATTCAACCTTCGTAATAACTAGAATAATGGATTCTGTAGATAACGGAATAGCCTCAACCATAAGAGGTATATCGTCCGCCTCAAATCCAAATTCATAATTAGCCTGCTG
This sequence comes from Agathobacter sp., assembly GCA_034100525.1. Taxonomy (GTDB): domain Bacteria; phylum Bacillota; class Clostridia; order Lachnospirales; family Lachnospiraceae; genus Roseburia. The sequence goes on along the minus strand of JAXELM010000106.1, from coordinate 21,669 downwards.
AATCATATCTTTAAAAAGTGCTCTGGCCTTCTCTGAACCATATGCCAATTCACTTAACTTAATCTGTCGATCTGCTAAATCTTCACGTGTTAAAGTACAACGTATCTGATTATCGTTTACTTTCTCAATTTTCATCTAATCACTTCCTTACCTGGAAAATCGCTTGTAAAACGTACACTTATTATAATAAAATGCTCATTTAAAGTAAAGCAAATAAGTGATTAAAACTTTCTAAACTAATTCGGATTTTCTGACATTTTTTTATAAATTTTAAATTTTTTTAAAAAAAGTGTTGCAATTCAAAATTTTTTGTGATATAAAATTACTCACAAGATGCGTGACGCAAAAAGGAGCGCATGAATTACAATTTAAAACACATTTTGTTTGACAAGTATGAAGTAATCAGACCCCTTGGTAGTGGCAGTTTTTCTACAGTTTATCTTGTCAGACACATTTCTTTGGATCAGGAACGAGCTATTAAGATCATCCCCCACGATCAGATCTCATCTTTATCCGAACTAATTGAAGCGCAGCTTCTAAAAAGTTTATATCATCCGGGTATTCCACAGATATTTGATATTGAACAAGATGAATCAAATTTTTATATAGTGGAAGAATATATTACTGGAGAATCTTTAGAACAGCTATTGCTTCATCAATCAATTATTTCCTTAAGATTTTTTACTAGAATTTGCGAACAGTTATGCGATATTTTTAAATATTTGCATTCCTTTCGACCATCACCGATATTGTATCGGGACTTAAAACCGGAACATATTATATTATGTGGAAATCAAATAAAATTAATCGATTTTAACATATCTTCATATGTTTCCAATCAAGGAAATAACTTCAATTTTTACGGGAATTTGAATTATAGTGCACCTGAGTGCTTCGAAAGTGACCATATTTCGTTAAGTGCTGATATATACAGCCTTGGAAAAGTATTATCCAATCTGTACGAGCACGTTGATTCATCTATCTCCCCCAAAATCCAAATGATTTTCAAAAAAACAATAAATCCAGATCCGCTTCTTCGTTATGAGACGGTCGAAGAATTCGAGTCTGAATTATTACAAGAATTATCAAAATCAAGTGGAACGCATCTTGTAAAAAAAATAGCAGTTGTTGGAAGTAACCACGGCTGCGGAGCTACACATATAGCTATATCACTTGTATCAACGTTAAACTATTTGGGATACTGTGCTACATATTACGAAAAAAACCCCATTTACGACCTACAAAAATCCACACAGTATCTAAATGGCGCATACGAAGATCAGGGATATATCTACTACAAATTTTTTAAAGGAATACCTGCCTATGGCCCAGGTATAGTAATGACTAACACCTCTGATGATATTAGCATATTTGATTATGGTGCAGATTATTCAAATGAAAAAATCAAAGAGGCAGATTTATTATTATTTATCTGTGGGGGAGCCATATGGCACTTGAATACAATTACCGACAAATTTCATTCTCTGAAAAACTTAAGTATTCCAATATATCCTATTTGTAATTTATGTAGCAAAAAGCAGTCAGTCAGGTTATCAAAGTTGCTTAATTCAAAACTTTTTCTTTATCCTTTTGATGATAATCCATTTAAAGTGTCAAAAGAAAAGAGCATCTTATTCAAGCAGCTGTTGTTTAAAAATGGAGGAAAACTATTATCTTTAGAAAACATAAAAAGACGGATATTTCGCAAAAAACAATAGGTATATGTGGTTATGGACACAATTCAGGCGTAACAAATTTATGTATTTCTTTATGCAATTACATATGTAATAAATGCCGATACTCTGTAGCTTATGTCGAGTTAAATGCAACCAATCAGATTTTTCTGCTTAATAACAGAAAATCTAATGGTACATTTTCGAAAATTGGAATTGATTTTTTTCAAAATATTACATTAGCTACACTCTCAGATGTATTAAGTCACGACTATGATTTTTTTGTTCTGGATTTCGGTGTTCTCAATCAATTTACAATAAACGAATTTAAACGATGCAATTTACAGCTTGCAATTTGTCCACTTTCGCCTTGGAAAAGAAATATCTTTGATGAATTTGTAAATATGCTTAAAGATAACTATACAAATTATCAGAAGCAGATAACCTTTTTGGGAAATAACAAAATAAAAGAAAACCTTACTCAAATTCATCATGTTTACAAGATTAATATACTATCCCTTCCATTTTTATCAAATCCGTTTCAAATTACCTCTGAAGACTTTGATTTCTTCAAACGGGTATTAGAAAGGAATAATATATCACAATGAAAAAGATTTTCTACGACCAGCTTATTATTGAATTTAATTCATCTATCTTCAGTGGATATATTGTAAGGATGAATTAATGTACAAGTCATTAGGAAGGGAGGCGATAAATCCGGATTAATTGGTAGGTCGAAACTTTGAGTAAAACGTAAAATAAGATATAAAAATAAAAAATAATATAAAAATAGTGGGGAATACATAGGCAATTTGATGTTGTTTTATTCCATTAATTAACATTTAGAGAAAAGATGGTGGGAGTCATCTTGGCTCCCACAAAACAAAATACTATATATATAAGTATATGTTTGAAACTACTATCCTACAATGATATAATCAGATTGAGTTTTTGGTATAGAAAGGATAGGGTCACACATGAAAAAGAAAATACTTCCAGTGATTGCTTTTATCGCAGTAGTTGTTTTGATTATAGCTATAATCGGTATATCATCACTGGCTAAAAAATACACTCCGTCTAAAGAGAGAATGGATCTTTCTGAGTACTTTAACATTTTATCAGATGATGAAATCGCCATTGTACTTAATAGAGAAAAATTTGAGTATAAAGCCAAAATTATTAATAATGAAATATATTTAGATTACAAATTCGTTCATGATTATATTAATCCTAGATTTTATTGGGATGAGAATGAGAACATCTTATTATATGCAACCAGCAATGGTCTGATAAGTGCATCCGCTGATGCTAACAGCTATCTTACAAATAAATCAACTACAGATTATAAATGTCCTGTGGTAAAGGCTACATCAGATTCAGCTCTTATTGAGATTGATTTTGTTCTCCAATATTCTGACTTTACATACGAATTATTTGAGAAACCTAATCGTCTTGTCATGAATAATAAATGGGGCAAGATTGAGACAGCTTCTGTAAAGAAGGATACTCAGTTGAGAGTAAAAGGTGGAATAAAAAGTGACATACTTGAAGACCTTGAGAAGGGTTCTTCAATTAATGTAATAGAAGCTGGTGATAATTGGACAAAAGTAATGTCCCCTGATGGTGTAATCGGATACATCAAATCCAAGTATGTCGTAGATAACGAAACTGTTAAATTAAAGAATCCTGATTATGTAGAAGATAAGCTTCCACATATCGAAAAGGATTTTAAGATATGCATGGCATGGCATCAGGTTACAACTTCAAGCGCAAATAGCAATATCGCAAATGTTATTTCATCTACCAAAGGTGTAAATGTTATTTCACCTACATGGTTCTATCTGAATGACAATAAAGGTAATATTGTTGACCTGGCAAGTTCGAATTATGTTAATTACTGCCACCAGCAAGGTATTGAAGTATGGGCATTGGTAAGCAACTTAGAAAATCCAGATGTTGATTCCACATATGTACTTACACATACTTCTACCAGACAGTACCTCGTAAATCAGATCATTGCAGCTGCTATTAAATATGAACTAGATGGTATAAATCTCGACTTCGAGGCTCTTGATGGAAATGCCGTCGGTGATGCATATATTCAGTTTGTTCGTGAACTTGCAATAAAATGCAGCAACAATGGTATCGTACTTTCAGTAGATAATTACGTTCCAACAAGCTATACCGCATTTTATAATAGAAAAGAACAGGCAAATTTTGCTGACTATGTTGTCATCATGGGATATGATGAACATTACAAAGGTTCAGACGCAGGTTCTGTTTCTTCTTTGAAATGGGTTGATCAGGGTGTCCGTGATACCTTGGAAAGTGTTCCTGAAAAGCAAGTAATTCTTGGAATGCCATTCTACACAAGACTATGGTCCTTAGTTGCAAATGAAGCAGACACAGAGTCCGCTACAGAAGAAGATGCCATTACTTACGAGACTACTTCCACTGTTTATGGTATGACATCAGCAGCCAATTTACTTAAAGAAAAAGGTATCCAACCTGAATGGATTGCTGAAGATGGTCAAAATTACGCCACTTGGAATGAAGGCAATGTCACTTACAAAATCTGGCTTGAGAACGCAAGCTCAACAGAAGAACGTCTCAAGCTTGTAAGTCAGTATTCACTTGCGGGCGCATCCTTCTGGAAACTTGGCTTTGAATCAAGTGATGTATGGGACACTGTTATCAAATATATTAACTAGTTAGTTAGCATAAAGTTATTTACAACTTCATATATTAAATAAAAAACCGATGTATTTTTTACATCGGATTTTTTATGATTAAATTAGTACATTCATATCGCAAATTATTTATGCTATTAATATAAAACATATGAATGTATAGTTTATTCATAATCAGGGTACATATATGAACAAAATTTTATCTCACAGTTTAAAGTATTTAGGCGTCTGTTTAATTCTTGCGGGAAGCTTTTTCTTTGCAAGATGTGTTGCCGCCTATACCAGCGCACAATCGAAAAATAAAGAATTTACAATAGTTGTCGATGCAGGACATGGTGGTGCTGACCCAGGAAAAGTTGGTATTGACAATTTACTGGAAAAAGATTTAAATCTGTCCATTGCATTAAAGGTAGCTAAGTTGTTCGAGAAAAAAGGCTATAATGTAATTCTGACCCGTAAAGATGATTCTGATTTAGCCGATGAAGATTCTGTAAAAAGAAAAAGTGATGACCTGAAGAATAGAATTACGTTGATAGAGGATAGCAATGCTGACCTTACAGTTTGTATTCATCAGAACAGCTTTCCTGACGAATCAGTACATGGTCCGCAGGTATTTTACTATTCCGATTCCGAGGACAGCAAGGAACTTGCCACGATTGTTCAAAATGAAATTGACGAGAGCTTAGAGGTTGATAAATCTCGTGGCATAAAGAGCAACAGTGATTATTATTTACTAAAAAAATCACCCACACCTACTATTATAGTAGAATGTGGGTTCTTAAGTAATCCAACTGAAGCACAGCTTCTGTCAGATGATTCATATCAGGAAAAACTTGCCAGAGCTATATATATTGGCATATATAACTATATCAAGCGATGTTCCTGAGGTTTGAGATTGATTTAATAAACTGTTCTGCAATACTGTATAAACGTCTAGTCTGAATAGGATTTACTTCCTCCTGTTCAGACATTATTTTTTCTTCTTTGCGAAGCGATGATGCCTGAAAATGTTCAGATGAAATATCTTCTACATATGCAACCTTTATATCATCTCCTATATCAGAAATATTAATCTGTTCATTAATCAATTCTCTTGTTTTCTCATTATCTGTTGCAATCACACCAGATACACCATCCGCCTTTACCTGGAACGAGGCAGCTACATTTCCCATACTTTCAGTATTGAAGAAAATATCCACCAGACCTTTATCCTCTTTCCCCCTTACTACTTTAAGTGAGATGCCTGTAATTCCATCTCCAGTTTCTACTGGTATTACAAAGCTTTCTGACTTAGCTGTCTGTGCCGCAATTCTAATTTGTCTCGAGGCTAGCTTCATTTCCCTGATTTTACCTGATGATGCATTTTTATCTTCAATTATCATATTGTCCATAGCATGAGCTGCAAGCTCAGCCAACTGCTCCTGGGCATCAGCAAGCTCCTGAGGTGTCTTTATTGCCTCTGAAAACCTCTCAAGTATCTGCTCCTTTATATCACGAATAGCATCTATGTCATCATAGCTCATCTCATCTTCATCGAAAAGTGTTCCAAATATCTTTCCCGGTGCACGCATCATTCTTGATACAGCTATCACATTTGCTACACTGTTTGAAATATCATATCTGTCTAGATAACGATATACATCTTCGCGGGCACTAACTGCTTCATCAAACATCGCAAGCTCTTCTTTTGCGTACTCAACGTCTGATATTGTATCATCGGAAGAATCTTCCAAACTGTTTTTCATCATATCTACAAGCTGTTCCGGAGTCATCTTCTCCCAATCATTGTCAATCATAGATTGCACACTCTCAGGCGAAAGCATATCGCTTACGTCTTTTATACAATTTAAATAGTAGGCCGCCATAATCTGATCATCAATGCGCTCTCCACTTATCTTTGATTCAACACCAGAAAAATCGTCGCTTATTTCATAATCCATATTTCCTTTTTGCTTAGATCTTACTGCTGTGAGCAGATTTCTCATTGTAAGTGGCGCACCCTGATTAATTAATGCTCCAATTGATGCTCTGTCAGCCTTTTCTACCTGAGCAAATAATCGATAAATTCCAATATATGAAGAGCGTTCTTCTTCTGTAATCTGATTATTTTTTTCAAGCTTCCATAAGAACTTACTGAATTTGTCTGCAGATTCTTCGCCTATTTCACTCTTGATTTCTGCTGCAATATCATTCAATTGTGAGATACTTAAATCAAGCGGCTGTATACCTTTTTTTATCATCTGAAGAACGACTGCCGGTGTCATATTGTCAAATGCCCTTTGTACTTCTGCATCTGCCGCCTTTATCATATTTATATTATCTACAGTAATCTCTGTCTCATTGTAGGCAAGTATTCTAACAGCCCTCTGATTTTCACTGGTGAGCTCCAAATCTAAATCTGCAAGTATATCGTCCACATTTTGAAAAGCTTTTTGAATATTATCTCCTAAATCAGCTCTAGGCGCTGTCATCATTGTCTCATATCGTTGATTAACCTTCTCAAACTCAGCTTGCGCAGACTGTCCTGATTCATGCAATACTTGAAAACTTTCATCTGCGCTACTGATAGTAAGAGCATAAGCTGGCTGCCATTTAGTCTGTTCAACAATATCAATCGTATTTGAAAATGTATTTACATTTTCTTCTGACGCCTCTACACCATTCTGACTTAACAGATCAGCATAATACTGTTTCTCCTGCTGCTTTAAATCTTCAACAAGCATCTCAAGCGGTCTTGTATCTATTGATATCCCTCTTTTCAAAAGAGAATAATTTGCCTGCGATGTCATAATCAGACGTATTTCCTCTAATGTTCTTCTTGCAGAAATTGCTGACTCTGTTGGTTCAGCAATGGTTTTATCTCCATTTTGTCTGATATTTACTGCGACACTCAGATTGTGTATGTTAAGTGTCATACCTGAATTAATAACATAATCGACATCTGCTGCTGTCGCACTGTCTATTATATTTACTGCATTTTCCGCTCTGTCCTTTATAGAAAAACCATCTAGCATCATGGCATCAGCCGGTCTGTTTCCCTCGACAATTGCATCAACCATTCCACTGATAATCTCACTTGATTTTTCGCTATCCAATGTCAATCTCTGCAACTGATTCAAATAACTAAGATTATCGGCTGTCAGTTCAATATCGTTTTTAATCAGCCAGAATGCATTTGAAATACTCTCTTCATCAACAGACATCCCAAAGCTCTTTATCATGTTGTTTATCTGAGCGCTCATTTCTTCTAGCTCTTTATTTGACATCCCTAATTTTGTCTGGTAAGTATTTCCACTCGTAAGACTTGAAAACTGCGCTTTATACAAATTCGATATAGTAGGAGTCAACTCATTTTTTAAAATATATGCTATTGCTTCGTCCGACAAACTCCCTATCTCTATAGCCTGATTATATGCGTTTTTCGCATCATCCATATTTTCAGAAGTCGCTGGAATATCATTTTGCTGCATATTCTGCTGTATTTTTTGCTCAATCTGGGTCGCAACTGCTGCACTTCCAGTTATCTCCTGCAACTGCTCCTGACTAAGCTCATCACCATATATGGATACATCAACGCCTGCTTTTGCCAGAACAGCCTTTATCTTGTCTGTCTCAGTAATTACTGTATGTGATGAAGCATTATCAAACGAAAAACCATCCTCCTGCATTTTCTGATAATCTTCTGGTGTCATAGTATTTGAGGCAACAACCATCTGGTTCATTCTATTCTCAGCAGTCATAACCATTCCATGCGTCAGATTATCATCTATCTCATTTTTGTCTTCTTTGGGAAAAGGCTTCTGGTATGTAGCATTTGCCATATTCACATTCCCACAGGCATTTACTACTGCGTTCTCCTTGCTATACTCCTCTTTTTTATTTGCAAAAAATCCGGATTGTTCCTCATTTTTTATTAAAAAATCTTCTATTCCCAAACCATTATTTTCATTGGGTATATTTTTTACCACATTGTCTGTCAGCTTTGACTGTTCAATATACATGTTTTTACCTCATACATATTTGGATTATCTGTTTAAATCATTTCACTTGTTTAATATATCGGTCAAAACCACTCTTTTATTTATGATTTTTATTGTATAGCAACAACGACAAAAAAGACAGGGACTAAATCCCTGTCTTTATAATATGTATTCAATTATACATAAGAAAACTTAAATACTGCTACTCCGTATGGTGCAAGTGGATACTGAATAGAATAATCTTTTCCGTCACATGCTACCTTCTTTGCTCTGTACGAGGTAGGTCTGTCTGTATCATTACCTCCGAATTTTGGATCCTCGCTGTTTAGTATCAGTTTATAACTTTTTCTCACTGGAACTCCTACACAGAAGTCAGGTCTCTCAACTGGTGTGAAGTTGATTACAAACAACAGATTATTCTTTCCATCTTCACTCTTACGAATGAAACTGTATATACTTCTATCTCTATCATCCGCATTTATCCATTCGAACCCTTTGAAACTCGAATCTAGCTCATACATACAAGGATTTGCTCTGTAAATGTGAAGCAGCTCTTTCATCCAGTCATGAATCTTTCTGTGATTTGGATTCTCAAGCAGATACCAGTCAAGCTCTCTCTCCTCGCTCCACTCCTGAAGCTGGGCAAAATCCTGTCCCATAAATAAAAGCTTCTTTCCCGCGTGTCCCATCATAAATGCATATCCTGCCATCAGGTTCTTGAACTTATCGCCTTCGAGTCCTGGCATCTTGTTAAGCATAGAACACTTAAGGTGTACTACCTCATCATGCGATAATACAAGAATATATTTCTCAGACTCATTGTAGCTCATAGCAAACGTCATCTTGTTATGATTATCCTTGCGGAAATATGGATCAAGCTTCATATAATCAAGGAAATCATGCATCCATCCCATGTTCCATTTATATGAGAAGTTGAGTCCGTCATTTTCAGCGCTTCCTGTAACCTGCGGCCATGCAGTAGATTCCTCTGCAATCATCATTGCTCCTGGATTTCTTCCAAGAATAAGAGTATTTATATGTTTGAAGAACTCAATTGCTTCTAAGTTCTTGTTTCCACCATAGATGTTTGAAACCCATTGTCCATCTTGTTTTCCATAATCAAGATAGAGCATTGATGCAACCGCATCTACTCTAAGTCCATCAACGTGATAGTTCTCTATCCACATAAGCGCACTACCAATGAGGAAATTCTTTACTTCATTTTTGCCATAGTCAAAAATCTTTGTTCCCCAATCAGGATGCTCGCCCTTTCTAGGGTCTGCGTATTCATAAAGTGCACCACCATCAAAATCAGCAAGTCCATGCGCATCTTTTGGAAAATGTGCTGGTACCCAGTCAAGAATTACTCCGATTTTATTTCTATGACACTCATTTACCAGATAAGCAAAATCCTCTGGTGTTCCATATCTCGACGTTGGTGCATAATATCCTGTTACCTGATATCCCCATGAACCATCATACGGATATTCTGAAATACCCATAAGCTCAATATGTGTATATCCCATCTCTTTTACATAATCAACAAGCGATTTTGCGAGCTCGCGATATGTATAAAAGCCATCGTCCTCTCTTCCCGGATGACGCATCCATGATCCCGGATGAACTTCATAAATAGCCATAGGCTGAGAATACATGTCTTTTGCCTCTGCGGCTCTTTTCTTCATCCATACTGAATCAGTCCATTTAAAATGATCTATGTCTGCCACTATTGATGCTGTTTCTGGTCTAACCTGCGCATAATTGGCAAATGGATCAGCCTTGTAAAGCTTTCTACCATCCTTTGTATGAATGAGGAATTTGTACATCGCACCAAGCTGCACACCTGGTACAAACAACTCATACACACCCATTGTCTCAGGCTCGACTCTCTTTAACTCATGACGTGTCTCATCCCAATCGTTAAAGTCACCAATGACAAATACTCTATCTGCCTTTGGTGCCCATACGTCAAAACAAACACCCTTCTGACCTTTTTCCTCGTGCAAATGCGCTCCCATCTTGCGGTAAATATCATAGTGTGTCGCCTGCCCGAAGTAGTAGCAGTCCATATCTGTAAAATTACTCATATTAACTCTCCCCCTGGATTATATTTCTTCAAAATTCCTTTCTGTTAAAACTATCTTATCATCTTCTGTATATCTTTTTGCAGTAAGAATACTGATAGCTTTCTTTAGACCACCATGAGCCTCTCTTTCAATTGCCTCATCGACAATCTCTTTTACTTCTGTAAGAGTCGTCGCCTGATCGAGCCTTTGGATATTGCTTATTCTGTTATACAAAGCAAGTACTGCCATCTCCTCAATCTCATATCCAAGCTCATTTGAATATGATCTTGCAAAAGAAACAAGCTCGTCATTTGTAAAAATAGGTACTGATATCTTGTTCTGGAACTGCTTTGCAAATCCATCATCCTGTGCAAGGGCTCTCTTGATGCCCTTTGATGTATCTTCGAGGATAATAAGTGTTCCATTAGTATCATGTGCCATCAATAGTGCAAGAGCTACTGCTGTACTTCTGTTGATATCTCCTGCTTTTTCAATGATAAGACATCCTCCTGCTACCTTGCGGAGCAATTGCTGCGGGTCTTTATTATTTAGTGCTGCTGCATCTATTTTACCAACTTTACCGCTTGGCTTTCCTCCATCTAGCTGAAGTACTTTAATTAAGCTAGTTGCAAGCACTGTTTTTCCACAGCCCTGTTCGCCCTGAATAATCAGATTACCCGTTCCTTCGGAACCCTTGTTGGCAAGCTTGGCTGACAGACTGTTTATAGCTCTGCACAGCTGATCCTCCATCCCTTTTACCGGAACAAAGTATGAGAAGATTGCCTTTTGCTCATCCGATAACTCCTCAATAACTGGTACTTCTATCTCTTCATCAGACAAATCAAGATCTTCCGGAATAGCAATCTCAGGTATTCTTGACTGCTTTATTACAGGCATACGTCTAGTCTCTGCCATTGCAATCTTATCCTGCTTAGATACAGCCACTTTCTCTTCTTCCGGCTCTTCTATTTCAGGCAAAGTAATCTCAGGTACTTCTATATCAGACACTTCTTCATTAGCAGTATCCATTTCTGATATCTTATTGGCACTGTCTGTATCTATATCAATCGAATCAGCTCTATAAATTTCTTCCTCAAGAAGTTGCTCTTCTAACCGATTTTCATCTTCTTGTGGCATCTCTATATCCGACATATCAATTTCCGGTAATTCGATTTCTGGCAGTTTTTCTTCTTCTGCTTTCTCCTCCGGAACATCTATATCCGACATATCAATTTCCGGTAATTCGATTTCTGGCAGCTTCTCTTCTTCTGCTTTCTCCTCCGGTGCCTCGATATCCGGCATCTCAATTTCCGGTAATTCAATTTCCGGCACCTCGATTTCAGATATCTCTGCCTCAGGTAATTTAATCTCTGGTGCTACAACTTCCGTAACAGGTGCTACCGGTTCAAGAATTGGAATATCAACATCCGGAGCCTTCAACTCTCTCATAGTCGATGAATTCTCACCACCCTGCAGATATTCTTCCTCCAAAAGCTCCTTCGGACTAACTCCCGCATCAAGCTTAGGAATAACATCATTGAGACGCTCCATAATATCTTCAGCTTCAATAAGTGCTCTAGCCTTTGCTGACTCAAGCTTTCTTTGCTCAGCCTCCTGCAAAGCTGCCTCTGCTGCACGTCTTGTCTTTTCCCACTCGTCAAGAATATCCTGAATAGACATCTGACCAGTAATCTGTTTTTCAACCTGGGCTTTTTCATCCATTACAAGACTAATCTGACCATCAGATTCCTCTCCAAGCATCTCCTGGAAATTAATCTTAAGCGAACCATCTATCTCTTCATCAGTCTCAATATGTGCTTTTTCGGGAGTCTCTGACTCTTCCCTAGGAATCTGAAGATATGGAATTTCTTCCACAATCTTCTTAATACTGTCCATTGTATCAGATACTGTCTCCTTCTCAGTCGCCTGCATTATCTGCTGCATGCCCTTCGCAATCTCTTCCTGAAGGTTAACAGTATTAAACTTCTCTGGATTTATATCCACTTTTGGTATAACAACCGAAGGGTGAACTGTCTCCCCGGCTTTCTCCATCTCTTCCGCTGAGATCTCAGTATATCCTTCTTTTTCCAGACGGAATTTACGATACTTCTCCTCCTGAATCTTCGTAAGTGGCTGATAACACATCTTAAGTTCAAGTGCTCTCTCAACATACGGACCATCGCCGAACCAAAGAATAAGTTCATCACACGCATCTATACACTTCTCAACATTACCATTCTTGTGATACAGGTAAGCAAGCTCGTATGCCCACTCCTCAGTATACTCCTGATCCTTAAACTCTTCGAGAATGGATATAATCTCATCATAAGAAGCACCCTGATTTTTCCTGATATTGTATCGAAGAACATATCTTAGATTATCATGTGGTGCAATCTTGACAAACTCATCATAATATTCTTCTGCTGCGGTAAAATCACCCATCTTGATTGCTACCTCAGCAAGCTTATATATTATCATACGTCCGATAGGCGACCTGTCATATGCAAGCAGAAGTACTTCCCTGCTATCTGCATATCTCTCTGCCTTATCATACACTTCACCGGCTTTTACAAGAGCATTTACATTTTTAATTTTATTCCAATTAATTGAATCTGCTATCTCTGCTGCTGCTTCATAATTCTCTTCAGCCAGACAGCTTTTCATCTGATCCAACTTTAAGTTATATTCATATTTATCCAATTAAGTCACCTCGATATATTGTACTAAAATAAGTATAATACTCTATTTTTAGTGTATCATAGGCAATATTAGTTGTCAAAAACAAAGAGGAAAAAGCACTGAAAAAATCAGTGCTTTTCTTCCGTTTGTTTATCATTATCCTTATCATCATTTTTATCATGATTTAGATAAACCATCTCTTTTGTATTTTGATCTATCGATTCTAATTCAATATACTCTTTGGTCTTCGTGGACAAATTTTTCTTTTTTAGTACATAGTTCACAATCTCTTTAATGATATAGTAAAATACACCAAATACAGGTACTCCAAGTAACATTCCGGTAAATCCGAACAATCCGCTTCCAAGCAGAATTGCAAACATTACCCAGAAAGTTGACAAACCTGTGGATGAACCAAGTATCTTTGGTCCGATAATATTACCATCCACCTGCTGTAATACTATGATAAAAATTACCAGATACAACGCATGTATCGGACTTTGAATTATAACCAAAAATACACTTGGAATTGCTCCGATAAAAGGACCAAATACAGGAATAATATTTGTAACTCCGACAATTACCGCAACCAGCATAGCTGATGGTATTCTCATAATCATGCAGCCTATATAGCAAATTAGTCCAATGATTAAGGAATCCAGTATCTTTCCTGTAATGAAACCACCAAAAATTTCATTTGCTTTTCTAACTACTTTGATAATTACATTACCACGAACCGGCTTAAATGCAGCATATACTACTTTTTTGGCCTGTCCTGTAAGCGTCTCCTGAATAGCCATAACATAAATCATTACGATGATTCCAATTATGAAATTCAGAACTCCTCTTACTACAGATATTACTCCACCTGTAATCTGTACTACATATTTCTGCGCTTGCGGCAATAATGTAGTCTGTGCCCAATCTTCTATCTTGTCCGTAAAGCTTGTAATAACTTCACTAATAGTCTTTGTCACTTCTGTATTGCCGAAATTACCATTTTGTATCTTGTCAACAAATACCTCAACATTCGATGGCAATGTATTAATAAGCGTAGAAATACTTGTTATAAGCGATGGAACAATCGCTGCAATAAGTGCTGCAATAATCGCTAATAGAATAATAACTGCACCTACTATCGCTATTCCTCTCGCCAATTTAGCATTTTTCTCATTGTCTGCTCTATATGTTTCAAGAAGCTTCAGGCAATATTGCTCAATAAATTTCATTATAGGGTTCATCAGATATGCTAGCACCAATCCTATGATTATAGGAGTGAGTGCTGTCATTAATTTGCCCCATATACTTGCAAATCCCTGAAACTTAAACAGAATAAAGAAAAATAATATACAACATACGAATGTCACAAATATCATCAGGCCTATTCTTAATAAATGAAGCCATTCGTCATTTTTATCATTTTGATCTGGTGACATATCGCACCTCCCATTTACTTACGATTATAATTGATTAAACATCCCTTAAGAATAATTTCTCTCTCATCTGATGTAAGCTCTGCCATCTTAAGTGTAAATGGTACAAGTTTTCCATCTTTTACAACATATGCTTCAAACTCAGTCTTTTTATCCTTGATTGCCTGTCTGATTGCAGGTAAGAAGATATAGTCTAAGTTCTTAAATGGAAGTTCTCCCTCATCAATAAGGAATGGAAGCATTCCCCAGTTAATAAGGTTTGAACGATATCTCTTTGTAGCATATTCATTTGCAATATTTGCCCATCCACCAAGAACCTTCTGGCAGGATGCAGCCTGCTCACGAGCTGAACCATCACCTGGCTTAACTGCGAAGATTGTACTACCAAATCCAACATTCTCCTTACATACATCAGGATATGTCGCCTTGATTGTATCCATGATTTCTTTTACCTCAGGAACAGCCTCTGCTGCACACTGTCCGGCTTCGATAGCCTTCTGTGCCTTCTGAATCTCTTTTGCACGACCTACATACTCAGGGTCTTTTCTTGAAAGAGCAAACTCAGCAAGTCCGAGAGGATTTGAACGGTATGAAGATGTCTCTCCTGAAGGGATAAGCTCATCAGTTGTTGTAACAGGATCATGAATCTCTGATACTACCTTAAGAACCATATTCTCAGGAAGAGCACTCATTGCTGGCCAATCCTTGATGTTTGGTCCGAGCTGAATCTCGACACTAGGATCTGCAACACCATGGCTGTCAAATACTCTGTTTTCATATATTGTCTTGTCAAAGAAATATTTAGGCTTTGTATAATCTACATCGATATCTGTTGCTGCTGTAAGGAAGCCCTTGTTTGCTGCTGTAGCTGCAATAGAACGTGCGTCCATAAGAGCAACTGAGCTAATCTGTCCATTCTGTACCTTTGAGCCTTCACGGTTAGGGAAGTTTCTAGTAGAATGACGGATTGAAAATGCATTGTTTGCCGGTGTATCTCCTGCTCCAAAGCATGGTCCGCAGAATGCAGTCTTAACAATAGCACCTGTTGCAAGAAGATTTGCAACTGCTCCATTTTTAACAAGCTCCATATAAATAGGTGTAGATGCCGGATATATGCTGAGTGTGAACTCATCAGCTCCGATTGAGCATCCCTTAAGGATGTCTGCTGCATCACAGATGTTTTCAAATCCACCACCTGCGCAACCGGCGATAATTCCCTGGTCTACATAAAGCTTACCATTTCTTACTTTGCTCTTTAAATCAAGCTTAACCTTGCCATCAAAGCTTACCTCAGCTCTCTTCTCACAGTCATCAAGGATGTCCATAAGATTTGCATTGAGCTCATCGATTGTATAAGTATTGCTTGGATGGAATGGCATTGCTATCATAGGTCTGATCTGGCTTAAGTCGATTTCTATGAAGCTGTCATAGTATGCAACCTCTCCAGGATTAAGCTCTGCGAAGTCCTCTTCTCTTCCATGAATCTCGTAGAACTCTTTGACCTTATCGTCTGTTCTCCAAATTGAAGAAAGACAAGTTGTCTCTGTAGTCATTACATCGACACCAATTCTGAAGTCAACACTTAAGTTCGATACTCCAGGTCCAACAAATTCCATTACTTTATTCTTTACGAATCCGTTTCCGAATACTTCACCGATAATTGCAAGTGCAACGTCCTGAGGACCAACACCCTTAATCGGTTCTCCTGTCAAATAAATACCGACAACTCCCGGCATATCAATATCATATGTCTGCTCAAGAAGCTGTTTAACAAGTTCAGGTCCACCCTCGCCGACAGCCATCGTACCAAGTGCACCATAACGAGTATGTGAATCAGAACCAAGAATCATCTTTCCGCCACCTGCAAGCATCTCTCTTGCAAACTGGTGAATTACTGCCTGATGAGGTGGCACGTAGATTCCGCCATATTTCTTGGCACATGTAAGTCCAAACATATGGTCATCTTCGTTAATTGTTCCACCAACAGCACACAAGCTGTTATGACAGTTTGTAAGTACATATGGAATTGGAAACTTCTCAAGTCCAGATGCTCTTGCAGTCTGAATAATTCCTACAAATGTAATATCATGTGATGTAAGCTTGTCGAATTTAATCTGAAGCTTATCCATGTTTCCAGATGTATTATGCTCCTCTAAAATGCCATAAGCTATAGTATTCTTCTTAGCTTCATTCGCATTTACCTCTTTGCCCGTTTTGCTTTTAATCTCAGCCACTGCCTCAGGACCATCAATTACGACATCTTTGCCCTGAATAAGATAGGCTCCGTTTTCATACAATTTCATGTGCCTTACCTCCATTTACTAATCACTGTAGATTATACCATTATAAAAGATATTGTGGCAATAAATAAATCCCCATCTACATTAATTTCGAAAGTTCCGCCCATCAAATTCGTTAGATTCTTGGCTATTGACAATCCAAGCCCACTTCCCTCTGTCGTTCTGCTGCTTTCACCACGCACAAATCTCTCTGTCAAATCATTCACATTTTCATCATCTTTTAGTGAAATCAGATTCTCTGAAATATTCTTTATGGAAAAAACAGCCCTCTCACCTTCTCTTGTGAGTTCGACATATACTCTTGTCTTCTCCATCGCATATTTTGCCGCGTTTGTATACAGATTTTCAATTGCACGATAAAGCTGTCTTCCATCCGCTTTTACAAAAATGGATTCGGAAGGAATTTTCGTTACGATAGTCAGGTTTCTCTGTTCAAATCTTTCGTTAAACTCTCCACCCGTTTGATAAAGCAACTCAACCAAATCTATTTTTTGCATATCAAGCTTAATATTTCCTGAGCTGATTTTCGATGCCTCCACCAAATCCTCAGTAAGCTGTTTGAGACGCTGTGCCTTGTCATCGATTATTCGAATATAATTCTGCACATTTTGATTATCAAGATTTTCTCTCTTTAACAACTCCACATAATTTACTATGGAAGTAAGCGGCGTCTTTATATCATGGGATACGTTCGTAATCAAATCAGCTTTCATTCTCTCATTTTTGATTCTCGCTTCAATCGCATCCTTAAGTCCGTCCCGTATGCTGTTAACTGCCTCTGCAAGCTCCCTCTCCTGCCCATGAAAATCTTCTAAATTCAGGCGTGTATCAAGTGCACCCGTTGCAATCTTCTCAATCGCTTTTTTAATCTCCGCACTCTCTCGCATCTTTCTTGTCTTAAGTGCGTTTTCTTTCCCCATAAACAGGCTTTTTACATGATCACAAACTCTGTATATAAGACTGTGTGTAACTAGTATATTCCCTTTTATTTTTCTTATTATGCTATGATAAAATATCAGAAAAAGTAAATCGGTTACATAAGTAAGTGTCACCACCGTTATCATAAGTGAACTGAAATCAAATTCCTGCTGCCTTACCCTGCCTATCAGCGCAAACATTGCGATAAATAGCACCATAAAGCCTGCAAACAGCACATCCGAATATATCTTATCCATCCAGTT
Source organism: Agathobacter sp. (assembly GCA_034100525.1). Taxonomy (GTDB): domain Bacteria; phylum Bacillota; class Clostridia; order Lachnospirales; family Lachnospiraceae; genus Roseburia. The sequence continues at coordinate 3,667 of JAXELM010000106.1, read as the reverse complement.
GTAATATATCGTGGGATCATCTTCTGATTTTCTTCCTGTGATATTCGTCAGATATGCCAGTGCTACAAAGCTTCCTGACAGACCAATCATGAAAAAGAGGCTAAATGTATTTGCATAGTCTCTGTATCCGTTCATCATACAATACTGCGAAGCATTCAAACCTACTGATGTCATTATCATAAGCATCTGGTGTATCACGACAGCTGCTGCTTTTTTTCCCAGTGTGTATTCTCTCATAGATTCTCCTCTATCTTATATCCTACACCCCATACTACCTTTAAATACCTGGGTTCTTTAGGATTTATCTCTATCTTTTCCCTAATATGCCTGATATGAACTGCAACTGTATTATCTGCTCCTATTGCTTCTTCATTCCATATGCTCTCATAAATCTGGCTGATAGAATAGACCTTTCCTTTATTTTTAACAAGCAACAACAAAATATTATATTCTATCGGTGTGAGTTTTATTTCCTCACCATCAACAGTTACCTTTTTCAAATCGTCATTTATCACCAGACCGCCCGCCTCATAAGCAGTCTCCCCTGGCATTGCAGCATTTGAAAAAGTGGTTGAACGTCTTATTTGCGACTTTACTCTTGCTACAAGCTCAAGCGGATTAAATGGCTTTGTCACATAATCATCTGCTCCGACATTCAGACCAAGAATCTTGTCTGCATCTTCCGTCTTGGCAGACAGAAAAATGATTGGAATGCTGCTTTCTTTACGAATCTGCAAAGTGGCATGGATTCCATCCATTTTAGGCATCATCACATCAATTACAATCAAATCAATTTTGTTTGTTTTCATCGCCTCTAAAGCCTGCTCTCCATCATAAGCCTTTACAACATCAAAGCCCTCCTGCTGAAGGTATATCTCTATGGCATCAACAATCTCTTTGTCGTCATCACATACTAAAACTGTCATATATCTCTCCTAATCTAATTATCCACGTTTTTCTTTATTCTATCAGAATTATCCACTTTTGTTTCTTAATAATTATTTAAACTTGTTCGCAAATTATAAAAAAAAATATAAATAACACAAAAAGCGCCATACGGCGCCTTTGCTTTTTCATTGTTTCCTTTTACTTATTATTTTTGGATGATTTGATACTCTTCCACATCTTATGAATTCCTTCTGACAAATCATTTGCTGGTTTGTTGTCACCAGTTGGATTCTCAAGGTCTATCCACTCAAAATACTCTGCATCTAACTCTGCTCTGAGCTTTTCTTCCTCTTCCTTTTTACTCTCTTTATTCTGTTTGCTTTCTTTGTCCTGTTTATTCTCTATATTTTCTGCTTTACTGTCAGATTCAGGCAACTTAACATTTATTTTAATATCTGCAGCATCGTTCTGTTTTGTATCCTGAACTTCGCTCTGTTCCTGTGTCTCTTCCTCAACCTCATCATCCACAGCATATCCAAGCTTTTCAAGATATTCAGTATTAACCCTTATCTCACTCTGACGGTTTGCATAGATTGATTTCTCACTGACACCCATTCTCTCCTTAGGCTTGCCCTCTTCCTTCTGCTTCTTAAGCTCTCTGTTTCTCTGCTCAATAAGACTAAGGTATTTCTCTGTATCAACAAGATCCTGAAGCTGTGATTTAAGCTCCAACTGATTTGATTTAACAGCTCTTTCCTGCTCCTTCAAATGCTCTGCCATGTCTGTATACAACTGGCCTACTTTCTCAGAAGTCTCATGCATTATATCCCAGACTCTGTTTAGGGCTTCATCTGTGTACATAACTGATGCAGCATAGATATCCTCCGCTTTTCTACTCGCATCCCATACAATCTGGTCACCCTGCTTACGAAACTCTCGCTCTGCCCTGTCTCTGCTTCGCTGTGTAAGCTCATACTCATCCATTATTCCATAAATACATGTATTCAAATCTGCCAGCAATGTGAGCATCTGCTCCTTATCTACGATAACCTTTGTTGGCTCCCTATTATATGGCTCGCTCTTTGATAAAAGAACGTGTAATTGTCTTAATACTTTTTCTGTCTGGTCTTGCGCACTCATATTGTACCTCATCTATTTACATCAATTTATATCTGCATATTTTCATATTTATATAATTACATAACTACATATTTATATCTGTATTCGAATTTTTACTAATTGAATCATATTTTTACGCCCTAATCAGCGAGTGATTAGGGCTGTACTGAACAGTCACAATCATTTTACAAAATAAATGCGCATTCGTAAATATAAGATTACCATTTTTTTCAAAAGATATAAATTGTGTTTATTATGCACAAATGATAATCTATTATTATTAAATATTCCGATTGGAGGCAAATATGAGATTAATAATTGTTAGACATGGTGACCCAGACTATGACATAGATTCTCTTACTGAAACAGGCTGGGTGGAGGCAAAACTCGCTGCTGAGAAATTATCCAAAATGGATATCCGCGATTTCTATGTCTCTCCCCTTGGACGCGCTCAGGATACTGCTTCATGTACGCTACAGAAAATGAATAGAACTGCAGAAACCCTGGACTGGCTTAGAGAATTCAACGCAACCATAAAGCGTCCTGACCTTAACGGCGAAGACTCTATTGTATGGGACTGGCTGCCAAAAGACTGGACCATCTATCCCGAATTTTACAACATAGACACCTGGCTTGATAATGATATTATTAAGGCTGGTGATGTCCGTGAAAAATATGAAAAAGTATGCACGGGGCTTGATGAGCTTCTTGCAAAATATGGATATGTTCGTGAAGAAAAATACTATCGTGCAGTAACACCAAACAATGATACTATTGTCTTCTTCTGCCACTTTGGATTGGAGTGCGTTCTACTGAGCCACTTGCTTAATATTTCTCCGATGCTTTTGTGGCATGGTTTCTGCGCTGCGCCAACCTCAATGACAACTATTTATACTGAAGAAAGACGCGAAGGAATCGCTTACTTCAGAGCAAGTACATTTGGCGATGTATCTCATCTCTACATCGCAGGAAAAGAACCTTCATTTTCTGCCCGCTTCTGCGAATGTTACTCAAATAAAGAAGAGAGACACGATTAACGTGTCTCTTCAAAACTTTCCTGCATTATTTTATCCAGAGTTTCTGCTGATTTCTTAAGTGCGCATTGTTCCTCTTCATTAAGAGGAATTGGCACAAGCTTCTCAATTCCATTTTTACCAACAATAGTAGGCATTGAAAGCACTACATCATTGATACCATATTCCCCGTGCAGCATTGATGATACCGGCAGAATCGATTTTTCATCTCTTACTATCACCTCGCAAATTCGCTTTACAGCCATTGCGATTCCATAATAAGTAGCCTGTTTTCTATCAATAATCTCATACGCACTATTTTTTACTTTTTCAGCAATCTCTCTGGTGGCTTTTTCATATTCGCAATAATCTCTCATCTCACAGAACTTATCGAGTTCAATTCCAGAAATATTTGCACTGCTCCATGCAGCAATCTCGCTATCTCCGTGCTCTCCAATGATAAAAGCATGTACACTTCTGCTGTCAACCTCAAGCTGCTGCCCAAGCTTATATTTAAGTCTTGCCGTATCAAGCACCGTACCTGAACCCATTACACGATTCTCCGAAAAACCGGACAGCTTGAGTGCCACCTCAGTAAGTATATCCACCGGATTTGCCACTACAAGCAAAATTCCCTGACAATCTCT
>JAXELM010000079.1:0-5059 GCA_034100525.1 Agathobacter sp. | reverse complement strand
TCTTTGCCTTTGTTGTTACAGCCTTCTGACCTGTAATTGTTTCCATGTCCTTTACAGCTGCATCAAGAATCTTAGCATTTTCCTTAGCTTCACCAACACCCATGTTAACTACGATCTTGTCAAGCTTTGGAATTTCCATTGTGTTTTTATAACCGAACTTTTTGACCATTGCGTCTTTGATTTCAGTTTCGTACTGTTCTCTAAGTCTACTCAACGTTAATTTCCTCCTCTCTCCAATTAATCGATAACTTCGCCTGTTGCTTTAGCAAAACGAACTTTCTTGTCTCCTTCAATCTTGAAACCTACTCTTGTAGCTTTTCCATTGTGAAGAAGCATTACATTTGATGCATCAATAGGTGCTTCCTGATGAATGATTCCACCCTGCTGGTTTGCCATGCTTGGTTTTGCATGCTTTGTAACCATGTTGATTCCTTCAACAAGAAGAGTGTTTTTCTTTGTATTTACGGCAATTACTTTGCCCTCTTTATCTTTGTCTTTTCCAGCGATAACTTTAACTGTATCGCCTTTTTTGATTTTCATGCTTGCCATTGACTCTTCCTCCTATAATACTTCTGGAGCCAGAGAAACAATCTTCATGAACTGTTTCTCACGAAGCTCACGAGCTACTGGTCCAAATATACGAGTTCCTCTTGGAGTTTTGTCATCTTTGATAATAACTGCTGCGTTCTCATCAAATTTAATATAGGAACCATCTTTACGACGAGCACCTTTTACTGAACGAACAACTACGGCCTTTACAACGTCACCTTTTTTAACAACACCGCCTGGTGTTGCATCTTTAACAGTAGCAACGATGACATCACCGATGTTCGCATATCTTCTGGTAGATCCACCCAAAACGCGGATAACAAGGATCTCTTTAGCACCAGTGTTATCAGCAACTTTGAGTCTGCTTTCCTGCTGTACCATGCTTGTAGCCTCCTTTGATTATTTTGCTCTTTCCATGATTTCTACAAGTCTCCATCTCTTGTCTTTAGATAAAGGTCTTGTTTCCATTACTCTGACTGTGTCACCGATATTAGCATCGTTGTTCTCATCATGAGCTTTTAATTTATAAGTCTTCTTAACGATTTTGTTGTAAAGTGGATGTCTTACGTTATCTCTTACAGCTACAACGATTGTCTTATCCATCTTGTCGCTTACAACAACTCCAACACGTGTTTTTCTAAGATTTCTTTCTTCCACGGTTTATATCTCCTTTCCGATAGGATATTTTACTGTGCAACTTTTTCTTTCTCAGTGATAACAGTCTGAATTCTAGCGATATTCTTGCGAACCTCTTTAATTCTGCTTGTGTTATCTAACTGATTTGTTGCGTTCTGGAATCTTAAATTGAAAAGTTCTTTCTTTGCGTTTACAAGCTGTTCCTGTAAATCGGCAACAGACTGTGTCTTTAATTCTTCTAAATATGCACTAGTTTTCATTTGATTCACCGCCTTCTAAATCTGCACGAGAAACTACTTTGCACTTGCAAGGTAATTTGTGTGTAGCAAGACGTAAAGCTTCACGAGCAACGTCTTCCTGAACCCCGGAGATTTCAAATAATACTCTACCTGGTTTAACAACTGCTACCCAGTACTCAAGGTTACCTTTTCCTTTACCCATACGAACACCCATAGGCTTCTGAGTAACTGGCTTCTCTGGGAAGATTTTGATCCAAACCTTACCACCACGCTTGATATGTCTTGTCATAGCGACACGGGCAGCTTCTATCTGATTAGCCTTAATCCAACAAGGCTCCATAGCTACGATACCATACTCACCATAAGTGATTTTGTTTCCTCTTGTAGCTTTTCCTGTCATAGAACCGCGGAACTGTTTACGATGTTTTACTCTCTTTGGCATTAACATAATTACTGAGCTCCTCCTTCCTTGTTACCCTTTGTAGGAAGCACCTCGCCTCTGTAGATCCAAACCTTAACACCTACTTTTCCGTAAGTTGTATCTGCTTCAGCGAATCCATAATCAATATCTGCTCTAAGTGTCTGAAGTGGAATAGTACCTTCTGAGTAGAACTCTGTACGAGCCATATCAGCTCCACCAAGACGTCCTGAACATGAAGTCTTGATACCCTTAGCACCAGCCTTCATTGCACGACCCATGCAAGATTTCATTGCTCTACGGAAAGAAACACGGTTCTCAAGCTGTAAAGCGATGTTCTCAGCTACTAACTGAGCATCTCTGTCAGGTCTCTTTACTTCTTTAATATCTACAACAAGCTTCTTCTCTGTAAGCTTCTGAACTTCTGCTTTAATCTTCTCGATCTCAGCACCGCCCTTACCGATTACAACACCTGGCTTAGCTGTATAAATGATAACTTTTACACGGTCTGATGCTCTTTCGATCTCAATCTTAGACACACCAGCTGCATATAATTTTTTCTTTAAAAATGTTCTGATATTATAATCTTCTACTAAGTAATCAGCGAAATCACCATCAGCATACCATTTAGAATCCCAATCACTGATAACGCCAACTCTTAAGCCATGAGGATTAACTTTCTGTCCCATGTTTGCCTCCTATCTTTCATCAAGCACGATTGTAATGTGGCTCATTCTCTTCTCGATTCTGTAAGCTCTACCCTGTGCTCTTGGACGAATTCTCTTCATTGTTGGTCCTTTGTTTGCATAACACTCTGCAACGTAAAGGTTTTCTGCTTTCATTCCATTGTTATTCTCAGCATTAGCGATAGCTGATTCTAATAATTTCTTTACTAAGCTTGAAGCGTATCTTGGATTGTATGTTACGATTGCAAGTGCAGTAGCAACATCCTTACCACGAATGGCATCTAATACGAAGCAAGCTTTCTGAACAGACACTCTAGCATAAGATAACTTAGCTGAAGGTCTTGTATCTCTAACTTCATTTCTCTCTCTTTTAATCTGGGATCTATGTCCTTTTGCCATGGATGAAACCTCCTTTCAATAAATCTTATCTTACGCCTGATTTCTTCTCGTCTTTTCCATGTCCTCTGTAAGTTCTAGTTGCAACAAACTCACCGAGCTTATGTCCAACCATATCTTCTGTTACATATACAGGAACGTGCTTTCTTCCGTCGTGAACAGCAATTGTGTGTCCAACGAATGAAGGGAAGATTGTTGAACGACGTGACCAAGTCTTAATAACCTGATTGTCACCTGAAGCGTTCATAGCATCTACTTTTTTAAGTAAGCTTTCATCAGCAAATGGTCCTTTTTTTAATGAACGTGCCATTTTGTAACCTCCTAATTATTTGATTGCACGACCGTCTCTTCTACGTACGATCATCTTGTTAGACTGTTTGTGCTTCTTTCTTGTCTTTAATCCAAGTGCAGGCTTGCCCCATGGAGTACATGGTCCTGGACGACCTACTGGAGCCTTACCTTCACCACCACCGTGTGGATGGTCATTAGGGTTCATAACTGAACCACGAACTGTTGGGCGGATACCCATGTGACGCTTACGTCCAGCCTTACCAATATTAATGAGGTTGTGATCACCATTTCCGATTACACCAATTGTAGCTCTGCAAGCGATTGGAACCATTCTCATTTCACCTGAAGGAAGACGAAGTGTAGCATACTTTCCTTCTTTAGCCATAAGCTGTGCGCTAAGTCCTGCTGAACGAACTAACTGTCCGCCCTTTCCAGGGATAAGCTCGATATTGTGAATCTGTGTACCAACTGGGATATTCTCAAGTGGTAAGCAGTTTCCAACTCTAACTTCTGCTTCAGCACCGCTCATAACTTTCATTCCATCTGTAAGTCCTGCTGGAGCTAAGATGTATGACTTCTCACCATCTGCATAGCAGATAAGTGCGATGTTTGCTGTTCTGTTTGGATCGTACTCGATACCAATTACAGTTGCTGGAATACCATCTTTCTTATTTCTCTTGAAATCTATGATTCTGTATTTTCTTCTGTTTCCACCACCCTGGTGTCTAACTGTTATTTTACCCTGATTGTTACGACCAGCATGCTTCTTTAAAGAAGTTGTAAGTGATTTCTCTGGAGTTGTCTTTGTAATCTCTGAGAAATCTGAACCAGTCATATTTCTTCTGGAAGGTGTATATGGGTTATATGTCTTAATTCCCATTGTCTTTCTCCTTTCGATGTTGTTATCGCGCATCTCTGCGCATATTACAAACGGCCTTCAAATTCGCCATGCGAATTTTCGGTCTACAGTCCTGCGAAGATTTCGATATCTTTGCTATCAGCTGTAAGTGTAACGATTGCTTTCTTTGTCTTAGCAGTCTTTCCTGTCACCATTCCACGACGTTTGTTCTTTCCATCGTTGTTCATTGTGTTAACTTTGGCAACCTTTGTTCCTTCGAACATTTTCTCAACTGCCTCTTTAATCATTGTCTTATTAGCTTCTGGATGAACTAAGAATGTATATTTCTTCTCAGCCATTGCAGCCATACTCTTCTCAGTAACTACTGGTTTGAGGATTACATCATAATACTGTACGTTTGCCATTATGCATACACCTCCTCGATTGTTGCTACAGCAGATTTTGTAACTACTACTGTGTCATATTTAAGAACGTCAAAAACGTTTAATTCATTTGTCTGAGCTGTCTTAACTGTTGGGATGTTTGCTGCAGATGCGATAACATTCTTATCCATCTCATTTAATACAACAAGTGCTTTCTCAACCTGTAAGTTCTTAAGAACCTCAGCAAATTTCTTTGTCTTGATTTCATCAAGCTTTAACTCATCAACAACTACGAACTTGTTCTCAGCAACACGTGATGTAAGTGCTGACTTAAGAGCAGCTCTCTTCTCTTTCTTGTTGAGCTTGAATGAGTAATCTCTTGGTACTGGAGCAAATACAACTCCACCACCTGTCCACTGTGGAGATCTTGTAGAACCCTGACGTGCATGTCCTGTTCCCTTCTGTCTCCATGGTTTTCTTCCGCCACCGCGAACCTCAGAACGTGTCTTTGCTTTCTGAGTTCCCTGACGATTATTTGCAAGCTGCTGAAGTACAGCCATATGAACTAAATGCTCATTAATTTCTACGCCGAAAATGGAATCGTTTAATTCGATTGAATCAAC
>JAXELM010000250.1:0-13363 GCA_034100525.1 Agathobacter sp. | reverse complement strand
CAGTGATGGTATGTTGCGTAGAAGGATTTTATAATCCTCATACTCTCTTTTAATAATATTCATTTTATTCTCCTTTGGTTTTAATATTTTACAAGCAGGATATCGGACCCGAACTGCTTGGGTTGCATTAACATTATACCTTTATTTTTACAAAATTCAATATATTTTGCTTATAACTATATTATCCAAATCGGCACAATAAAATTTTCTCTATCAATTGCCGACAACTCTGGTTTCATACATATAACTGCGCCTTTTGAACGTGTTGCTGATGCTTTATCCAATAGCTTAAAAACCTTAATAAGTTCTGGTCCCGGATTAGAAGACTTCTTTATTTCTATTGGGTTAAGAACATCATCATGCTCTAATACTATGTCAATTTCTTTAGCATCTTTGTCACGATAATAATACATAAATGGTTCCTTACCACTGCTCAAATACGTTTTTCTTATCTCTGCAACAACATAATTCTCAAGTATTGCACCATTCATTGCACCACTTTCTAATGTTTCTGCACTACTCCACTTTGTCAAATAACAAACCAGCCCTGTATCATAAAAATACAACTTTGGTGTCTTTACAAGGCGTTTCAACAAATTATTAGAGTATGGATGCAAATAAAATATAATGCCCAATGTTTCCAGTATGCCTAACCAGTCCTTCACTTGTTTTTGATTAATATCTGCATCTCTGGCAATATCTGCAACATTTAGCATCTGACCACATCTTGCTGCCACTGCGGTAATAAAATGTAAGAACTTCAAAGAATCAATTGCATCTGAAAGCTCTTTTACATCTCTTTCTATATATGTTGTTAAATAACTGCTATAGAATATCTGACTATTACTATTTTGACCACTTACGATAGCCGGCATTGAACCTCTAAAGATTCTTGCAAAAATATCTCTAGTATCGGCAGGTTTTCTTTCTTTACTCCTTGATACAAGTGCATCCATATCAATGGTAAACGGCTCCATTTGGCCATTGCATATTTCAGCCTGTGATAAAGAAGTCAGTGAAAGAACTGCAACTCTTCCTGCTAAGGATTCCTGAACACCCCGCATCATCTTAAATATCTGTGAACCTGTAAGCCAAAAATCTCCTGGATTATGATTTTTATCTACAAATATTTTTATATAAGTAAATAGTTCTGGTGCATACTGAACTTCGTCAATCAACACAGGTGGTTTATGCAACTGCAAAAACAATTCCGGGTCAGTTTTTGCTAAATTTCTCTCATTTAAATCATCTAATGACACGTAACTTCTATTTGTTCCCTCCATTAGTTTCTGGAGCATAGTAGTTTTTCCAACCTGTCTAGGTCCAGTTACCAATACAATTGGATATTCTTTTGTAACTTCAGAAACTACCTTTTCCAGATTTCTTGATATATAGTTCATATTTGTCCCCTTCGGCTAATTTTTATTATATTTACATTTTAGCCGAATAATTCGCAAAAAACAAGTATAATTCGGCTAATATGTATTATATAATAATATTAGCCGAATTATACCTTCTATACTGCTCCAAACTTAAGTGTCACTTTGAACAAATCTCCATCGACATTGAGTATCATCTCTCCGTTCATAAGCTCGGTAAGGCTCTTTGCAATCGATAATCCCAGCCCACTTCCCTCTGTGTTTCGCGAGCTGTCTCCTCTTACAAACCGCTCCATGAGCTCCTCACTTGAGATATTTAACTGTGTTGATGAGATGTTTTTGAAAATTATCTCTACGGTACGGTCTTTTTGCTCTACATTTATATATACTCTTGTTCCTGACTGCGCATACTTACAGATGTTGTTTAAGAGGTTGTCAAATACTCTCCACAAGTGTCTTCCATCTACGGACACACTCAGAGTATTTTCCGGATATGTGACTACAGGGATAAGCCCCTTTGCCTCCATTTTCTCTTCGAATTCTCCAACTGCCTGCCCAAGTATTACTGATATGTCGCATTTTTCCAGATTAACTGCCAGATTTCCTGTTGAAGCCTTTGACGCTTCCATGAGGTCTTCTATAAGCTTTTTCAGTCTTGCTGACTGTCTGTCAAGGACATCCATGTACTCCAGCATGGTAGGGTCTGTGATGTCCTCTTTTTTCATGAGGTCAACATAGTTTATGATTGATGTAAGTGGTGTCTTGATATCATGTGATACGTTCGTTATTAATTCGGTTTTAAAACGTTCACTCTTCATTCTCTCCTGAACAGCTACATCTATACCCTGACCAATTGTATTTATGTTGTCTGCATGCTTTTTAAATTCCCAGACAAGCTGTGTCGTATCAATAGGATGCTCCACATCACCCTTTGCGATTCTCTCCACGCCATCCTGAATTCTCTTCATCTGGAAAACTATCAGGTATGCGCCCGCTGCAACCAATCCCATTACAACAAATATCCAAAATACAAATGGTCCTGGCGAATATGCATCCAGCGACATTGCCACAAACATTATTCCGGATATCAAAAAAGCCAAAAATGCTATTGCAAGAAAAGATGTTGTTTTCCAGAAAAGTGATAAGTTTTCTCTTGCATATTGGCTTGCTTTTCTAAGTGGCAGACACAGATAATACACAAGGGTATATCTCCAGAACTTCTTTGCTTTTATTCTTGTCAGAATTGTACCAATATACGCAATTCCCATAAATGCAATCACTATAGCCAGCTCAATTCCAAACACAAGCATTTGAGTTATATCTCCATATGCCACTTCAAAAATGAGTTCATATGCGCAAAACGCCAAAGCCTCTAAGATCCAAAATATAGTACTGTATATTTCAAATGGTATTTTGTCAATAAATCTAAGATGTATTTCTTCATCTTTTGTTCTGCGTCCTGCTGCCACAATGAGATATGATGCACTAAACAGCATTAATATTAAGCTTATAATTTGGAAAAATAGCGAATTTTTACCCCAGCTATCCAATATTGGAATTAACTCTTCTGCCTCGTTATATAAGTCATCACAACCCACATTCCATACTGTTCCTAAAAATATATAGTACTTCTCGTCTGAATCGCTATATAGTACGTCATAGCATCCATTGTCCGCAGTTATTGCACCTATAACAGAATCTAAATTATAGTAATAACTGCCACCTTTTATTCCCCAAAAATAATATTGATATCCATCTTCTATAGCTTCCGGACTTCCATATATATATATGTTTTTATCCTTTAAATCAATATCTTCTATATTATGCGTATTTGCTTCTATAATAACACCATCTAAGCTAGTGCCACCTATTATATCTTGTACTGTTTGTTCTACATTTTCATTAGAAGGATTGTATCCTATTTCTGTAAACAACGAGCATGCATAATTCTCCGTTATTTTTTCCTTAAACATATTCAGAATATTTGATGTTCCACCAATCTCTGCATATATCATTGACACCAGCAGCATTCCCACAAAGCTGACCATACTGCAGGTCAGTACTATTGTTGCGATAAACTTCGCCAAGCCTGAATACTTTATTTTATTAAATTTATCCATTCTATTCACCTTCCATCTTGTATCCGCGTCCCCAGATTACCTTGAGGTAACGTGGATTTGCAGGATCATACTCTAATTTTTCTCGTAAATGCCGTATATGTACTGCTACTGTATTTTCTGTGCCAAACGGGTCATCCTTCCACACTTTTTCATATATCTGGTTAGGTGAAAAGACCTCTCCCACATGCTCCATCAGAAGTTTTAGGATGTCATATTCTGTTCTTGTGAGATTAACAAGCTCTCCGTCAAGTGTTACCTCTTTTGATTTGTCATCGAGCTCAATTCCTCCCACAGAAAGCTTATTGTTTACGACAGTTCCACTACCTAGAAGCATATATCTTCGAATCTGCGATTTTACTCTTGCCTGAAGCTCGACAGGGTTGAAGGGCTTTGTAATGTAATCGTCTGCGCCAACTGTAAGCCCAAGGACTTTGTCAGTATCCTCACTCTTTGCAGTAAGCAGGATTACCGGCACATTTGTAAGCTCTCTTATCTTGACCATCGCAGATATTCCATCCATCTCAGGCATCATGATATCCATGAGTACAAGATGCACCTCTTTTTGCTTTATTATTTCAATTGCCTCTTTGCCGTTATATGCCTCATACACCTGATAACCCTCACTTGTGAGATATATTCTAAGTGCTGATACTATATCTTTCTCATCGTCACATACTAATACGTTGTACATAGTTACCTCCCGGGAAATTTAATTCATAACTTCACATGCGATTTAAATCATACTGTCTGCGTGTACTGTTTTTACTGTAAAATAAAAAACGCTACATGCATTTATGATTTTCATAGATACATTGTAGCGTTTATTTTATGAATTTACTATTGGGTAACATATTAAGATTTGATTAATAATTACCTACACAATAGTTATTTCTTGTCTTTTTCTTCATTCTATAGAGCATCTCATCTGCTACATGCAGGTAGTCGGATACCTTTTCTCCTTCTTTCGGATATCCATGACAAACACCTTGGGATATCGTAACAATCGGAAGTGCCTTGGAATATTTATGCTCCATATTAAGCTCCATTACTTTCTTTTTGAGCTCATCGGCAAACCGCTCCGCCTGCTCCATAGTGACATTCTCATAGATGAGTACGAACTCGTCGCCGCCATATCTGGCACCAAATACACCATACTCATCCACCATGCTGCTTATCACATCCGCAACACCGGTCAGACAAACATCGCCCTTCTGATGACCGTAATTGTCATTAAATTCCTTGAAATAATCTATATCGAGAATCTCTATCGCAAATGCGGTCTGATTTTCTTTTGCTCTTGTAAATGCCTTATCGGCAAAGTCATTGAGCTTAAATCTGTTTGGCAGCTTAGTAAGTGGGTCATGCTCTGACCTGTGCTCAAGTATCTGGTTCTGTTCTTCCACTTCTCGCCTCATCCTGTTTGCAGTCTCAAGCCTTCTTCTGAGTAAAAGCACATTATTTATCATGCTTTGCGTCTCCTGACGCTGCTTCTCGGAAAGCTCATAGTAAAGTCCTGCCGCCTGAAGATACTCGGCATGCTTTTTATTCTTTTTGTAATATTTTATTTTCAAAGAAATCTCCATCATCTGCATATATGTGATATTGAAGCTTCTTATCATCGGCTCAATGATTTCTAAGAAATGCCACAACTCATCATTCTTATCACACTCAAGCAAAATCTCGCTGTACATATAGAAATCATCAAACATATCCATAATTGCAATGTTCTCAGATATTCCACAATCTATCTGCGCAATACAGTCATCACGCAATTCCGTCTGTCCCGTCTTGTGATAATAAAATGCCTCTGCGCAAAGCACTCCGAGTCTGTCTATATAATCAGCATGAGGCCAATGCTTTTTGCTGATGGTTCTGAATATCTCGTCAACCTCATTGTACTGTCCACGCTTTACATTGCAGATTGCGATATTCTGGTATATACAAATCATATAACTGTGATAATTTGGCTCCTCGGTGCGGTTATACATATACTTGTATGCTTTATCCAGAAACTGTAATGCATCATCATATCGACCTGTCTGTATATTCAACACGCCACAGTTGATATTGAGTATCACTTCTATATCAGGAAGATTATACTTCCGGCAATATGTAATTCCGTTGAGATAGTAGTCAAACGCAATAGGTGCATTGCCTCTGTTTAGAGCAGTTATTCCGAGGATATTGTATGCTTTTGCAACATACTCCCACTGCTTTGCTTTCTCGAGATAAGAAAGGCTCTTGCTTATGTTCTCGAAGAACTGATTACCGTCATTTAAACTGTAATATACCTGTGCTATATGAAAATATCCAAATCCAACAAGCTTTGGATCATCTAATTTAAGTCCATAGTCTATGATATCGTTACAATACTTCAGGGTAAGCTCGGCGTCTGTATTGCTGTTTGACAATACGCCATCTATCCACTGTTGTACGATTTCATTATATTTACTAAAATCCATCCGGCTTCCCCCTTTGGCTATGATGATTTATTATAAAGTAAAAGTGCCAATTAATCAAATATATGATAACTGACACTTTTTATTTTGCTTATTTTGTTACATATTCTGTCGGGTCAACCGGCACTCCATCCTTTAACAACTGAAAATATAAATTACTTCCCTCTAATGAATAGTACTTGGTCGGTGCACTTATATATCCAGCTAATTCGTTGCCTTCCACTGAGTCTCCGACTTTTACTGTTATGTCCTTAAGCTGACCATAGATAGCTGTGTATCCGTCTCCAATATCCTGTGTTATTGTACATCCGGTCTCCTCGTTAGTCTCGATATTGGTTATATTTCCCTTTGCCATAAATACCACCTTGCTGTCTACATCACCCTTGACTACGAGTGCCGGATTGTATTTATACTGGTCTAATGTTGGAAAATAGATTGTCTTATCCATACTGTATGGAAGTATTATTT
The DNA here is from genome assembly GCA_034100525.1 of Agathobacter sp. Taxonomy (GTDB): domain Bacteria; phylum Bacillota; class Clostridia; order Lachnospirales; family Lachnospiraceae; genus Roseburia. Next base: position 6,937 of record JAXELM010000250.1, on the reverse strand, counting down.
CGCCCTTCATTGGACTTACTGCTTTGTCCGCTGAAAAATGGAGCTGTACCTTCGCCACTGTCTCCTCGACTGTTTTTTCCTCTTCCGCCTCTGTTGCTTCTGTCTCTTTTTCTTCCTGAATCTCCTGTGGCTTCTCCTGCTGCTTTGGCTTTACTACGTTCGATGTCTCTGCGACCTGCGCCGGCTTATCATTCTTTATCTCTTCCTGTTGCTCTACTTCCTGGGCAACCTGTTTTTTTTGCTGACCGAGATTATTGGCATATACTCCGATAAAGCCAATAGCCCCCGCCATCAGACACGCTACTGCTGCTATATACTGTTTCTTCATAGGCACTCCTTCCATTATCAAATCAAATTTATTTATGATAATAGTGTTGCCCGCTTTTTTATTTTTTATTCAATCGTCTTCCAATTATATTGCTAAGCTGTGCGAACTGTTCGAGAGTGAGAGCCTCGCCTCTGACTGTTACCGGAACCCCAAGCTCCGTTATACTTTCCTGTATATCTTCTTTCGAAAGATTAATTGCGGGAAAATTGTTTAGTCCGTTTGCAAGTGTTTTTCTTCTTTGGTTAAAAGAGGCCCTGATTACCTGGAACATAAGCTTCTCGTTATCCACATCAACCGGCGGTTTTTCGTGTCTTGTCAACCTTATTACAGCACTTCCCACCTTCGGCTGTGGCATAAAACAGCTCGGCGGTACATTAACTATTATTTCAGGCTTGGCATAGTACTGAACCGCAAGTGACAATGCTCCATAATCCTTGGTTCCCGGTCCTACCTGCATCCTGTCTGCCACCTCTTTTTGCACCATAATTGTAATACTGTCGATTGGTACATGACTTTCGAAAAGTCCCATTATAATTGGTGTTGTAATGTAGTATGGCAGATTTGCCACGACCTTAATCGGCTTTCCCGAGTTATACTTATCGGCAAGTGCATTTATATCTACTTTCAAAATATCTTCATTTATTACTTCCACGTTGTTGTATTCACTGAGTGTATCCTGCAAAATTGGGATAAGATTTGTGTCAATCTCTACTGCAATTACCTGCCTTGCAGCTTCGCAAAGGTACTGTGTCATTGTACCGATTCCAGGACCGATTTCCAAAACAAAATCATCCTGGGTCACACCGGCTTCTTCGATTATCTCTTCAAGCACGGCTTCATTTATAAGAAAATTCTGTCCGAATTTCTTTTGAAAATTAAAATTATATTTCTGAAGTACTGCTATTGTATTCTTAGGATTACCAAGTACTGCCATTTTATCCCCTTTCACACGAATTTTTTATTTTTTTAAAAAGTTTATATGCATTTTCTTCTGCTGTTCTTTCAACTTCTGCTGCACTTAAGTTCTTAATCTGAGCAATTTTGTCAATTACATAGACTATATTTGATGAGTCATTTCTTTTACCACGATTTGGCTCTGGTGCCATATATGGACAGTCCGTCTCAAGCAATATACGCTCCATTGGGATTGCTTCAACTGTCTCCACCAGTTTCTTCGCATTTTTGAATGTGACTACGCCTCCAACTCCGATATAATATCCCATTTTAATAAATTCAAGTGCCATATCTTTGGAATATGAATAGCAATGGACAACTCCCGGAATATTGCTCTGCGACTTCGCATTTACTTCCTTCATTATCTGCATAGTATCAGCGGCCGCATCTCTTGAATGTATTATTACAGGAAGCTCTACCTCCCTTGCAAGCTCCATCTGACGTCTGAACCAGATTCTCTGATTCTCCTGAACCTCCGGCTCTTTGTCCCAGTAATAATCCAGTCCTATCTCGCCAACAGCTACTGTTTTTTCATTCAGACACTGCTCCTTAAGCCACGCAAAGCTCTCCTCATTTAAATCGGATATATCACTTGGATGCACTCCGACTGCTGCATATATCTTCTCGTGAGTCTGCGCAAGCTCAAGCGTGGTCTTCGTGGATTCTATTGATGCGCCAACGTTTATGATTGGACTTACTCCACTATCTATTACTTTTTCAATAACAGATTCCCGGTCTTCATCAAACCGGGAATCATCATAATGTGCATGTGTTTCAAATATCATTTTCTATCTCTCTATTTCTATGAGTTTTATGAGTTCTCTATATGTTTCTCGAGCATCTTCAATTCCTCGATAATTATACAGTTGGGAATTCTGTTCTCCCTGACAGCCTGCTTACATTCTTCAAAATCCATCCATGTGACACAGTCTATCTCCTCTTTTTGAACGATAAAATCCTCTTCTTCTCTATCAAGCCACAACAGATAAACCTGAGCAACCTGTTTGTCATGAAACTCTTTTCCATGAAATACTTCATCAAAACGGGTTCGTATTAATCCACAATCAATCAGTTCTTCCGGACTTATTTCCACGCCAAGTTCTTCTTTTAACTCTCTGATTGCGGTTATCGCATAGTCATCTCCATGATGAATATGACCTGCACTCGAGATATCATAGCACCCTGGATATGAGTCCTTATCCTCGCATCTTTTCTGCAATAATATCTGCAGTCTGTCGTCTTTTTTGCGCATAATCCACACATGAGATGTGCGGTGTGCAATCCCCTTGGCATGCGCCTCTTTGCGCTCTACTATCTCACCGGTTGGCTTTCCGTTTTCGTCAACAACATCAAAGTATTCCATACTTGTTTACCTTTTTACAATTTCAAAATTTAACAATTCCCACTCATATTTTGCAGGCTCAATCAAACTCTTACAGTATGAACATTTCGTCGCCACTACACTTTCTAATGCTGCACCACAGTTCGGACAGCTGATTGCGTACGTCACTGGTACTCCAGCTCTTGCACTTTTATTCACCTCACGTCTGAAAGTCAGACGGTTGATATATTTTATGTCATTTGACGGCATGTTCATAATAATACATACCGTCAAATACTCATATACGTATTTGTCATCCACTTTGTATGATGTGATGTAATTCTTCTCTATCTGACTGTCAAAGCTATACTCTTCAATTGCATCAACCTTCTCATCCGATATAAGTTCTTCAAGCACGTTGTATAGTCTCCCCGATACCAGCTTTCGTATCGGTTCTAAATCTCTAAGTGCAACACATTTGTGCACCTCTCTAAACAACATCTGCGCATATGACAGCATTGCTTCCGTGCTGAACTTGTCATCTTTTTCTGAAAGCTTCTGACCTATTTCATATGTTCTGTTAGGTGGTTCAAGATGTCTCGTTGTTGAGTTATCAATTGGCTCTTCTATTATATCATCAAATTGGGCATTGATGTTAAAAAAAGTCTTAAATAATTCCTCAAAATTAAACATTCCACTTTATCCCTTCATTGTGCTATTATGCAATCTCGGCTCCTGCAGGCATTGGCTTCTCTGGTGTAAGAAGTGCAAGGTTACCTTCAGCATCCTCTGCACATAAAAGCATTCCCTCTGAAAGTACTCCGGCAAGCTTGGCTGGCTTTAAGTTTACAAGTACCATTACCTTCTTGCCTACCATCTCTTCCGGTGAGTAGTATTTTCTGATTCCTGATACAATCTGCTTTGTCTGGCTTCCAATCTTTACCTGAGAACATAGCAGCTTCTTTGATTTTGGAACTGCCTCACAGGCTACAATCTCTCCAACCTGGAACTGAAGCTTCTCGAAATCATCAAACGTAATCTCTGGTTTTGCCTCTATATCGATTACATCTTCTTCGCTCTCATCTGTCTCTGGTGCAAGACCAAGCTTACGCTGCTCCTCCTCGAATTCTGCTTTCTGTGCAGCCTGGATTGCCTCTACCTTTGGCATTACATCTTCTGCCTTGAGACGACCAAAAAGAATCTCCGGTGTTTCTGTAACCTTTGTTCCGCTTGCATACAATCCAAATTTATCAAGGTCATCAAACTCTCGAAGTGTTGTGCTAAGCTGTGCTACAATCTTCTCTGCTGTATCCGGAAGGAATGGATGAAGAAGGCTTGCCCCGATTGTGATTGACTCTGTTAGATTGTAAAGAACCTCTGCTAGTCTGTCCTGCTGCGCCTCATCCTTTGCAAGTACCCATGGTGCTGTCTCGTCGATATATTTGTTACAACGACGGAAAAGTGCAAATACTTCTGTTATGGCATCTGCCACGCGAAGCTCCTCCATCTTCTTGGCAACTTTTCCTTTTGTTCCGCTAACTACAGCCTTTAAATCTGCATCAACAGCTGTTTGGTCAGCATCACCTGTTACACCTGTACTCTTTACGATTCCATCGAAATACTTGTTTGTCATTGATACTGTTCTGTTTACAAGATTTCCAAGTACATTTGCAAGCTCTGAGTTGAATCTCTCGATTACAAGATCCCATGTGATAATTCCATCATTTTCGAATGGCATTTCATGTAATACGAAGTAACGTGTTGCATCTACTCCGAAGAGGTCTACCATATCATCTGCATATATAACATTTCCTTTTGATTTACTCATCTTGTCTCCACCCTGAAGCAGCCATGGATGTCCAAATACCTGCTTTGGAAGTGGCAAGTCAAGTGCCATTAAGAAAATTGGCCAGTAAATTGTGTGGAAACGTACTATGTCTTTTCCAATAAGATGTAAGTCTGCCGGCCAGTTCTTGTTGAATAACTCACTTGAGCCGTCAGGATCATATCCAATTTTAGTGATATAGTTTGTGAGCGCATCAAGCCATACATATACTACATGCTTTGGATCAAAGTCTACCGGGATACCCCAGCTGAATGATGTACGTGATACACAAAGATCCTGAAGTCCCGGAAGCAGGAAGTTGTTCATCATCTCATTCTTACGGCTTACCGGCTGAATGAATTCAGGGTGTGTATTAATGTGCTCGATTAATTTATCTGCATATTTGCTCATCTTGAAGAAATATGCCTCTTCCTTTGCCGGCTTTACTTCACGTCCACAATCAGGACATTTTCCATCTACTAACTGCGACTCTGTCCAGAATGACTCACATGGTGTACAGTAAAGTCCTTCGTATGCTCCCTTATAGATGTCTCCCTTGTCATAAAGCTTTTTGAATATTTTCTTTACACACTTCTCGTGATCCTCATCTGTTGTTCTGACAAAGCTGTCATATGATGAGTTAACCAAATCCCAGATTCTCTTTACTTCTGCTGACACTTCATCAACGTACTGCTTTGGTGTAATTCCGGCAGCTTCTGCTTTTTCCTGAATCTTCTGACCATGCTCATCTGTTCCTGTCTGGAAATATACATCATATCCTTCGAGTCTCTTGTATCTGCAGATTGCGTCTGCAAGAATAATCTCGTAAGTGTTTCCGATGTGTGGTTTGCCCGATGTGTAGGCTATTGCTGTTGTCAAATAATACTTTCCTTTATTGCTCATCTGTTCCTCCTTATTAAACGGAAAAAATAATAGCCCGTCTTCATATGAAGACGAGCTTTTCCCGCGTTACCACTTCTTTTTACCGATACCTTGCAGTATCAGCCTCACTAGATGTCATCAAACATCCTTCACTATAACGGGTGCTCCCGTCAGAACTTATCTGCCATCGCAGTTCAGCTCTGCCACTCCAAAGCCATCTTCCATCTGTTTCCTGCCTCTCCCTCTCAGCGATGCAGTACAACTGCATCAGGAAATTTTCTGTAGAAATTCCACAAATGTACTCTCTTTTTCAATGTGTTTATGTTTTTATAATTATTATTTTTTGTTTATTATATGTAGTTTTTGCTTAAAAATCAACCTATTTCTTAATTTTACTCAATGTTTTCCGTGCCTATCGGTTCAATAATTGTAACTGGAATCGTTTTGACGGAAGCCTTGTGATATGCAGTTTTTGCAACCTTTATATCTATTGTTGCTGTTCCAGTTCCTTTTATTGTAAGTTTTCCATTTGAATCAACTGCAACTACCGATTTGTCACTTGTCGTATATGTAATTTTTTCTGCATTTTTGTCCCATTCATATGACGAATCAGTATCTACTATAGTCATATTCAGAGTTATCGTTCCATTTTCCGAATATGGCAATTCAAATTGTTCTACTTCGTTCTGTTCCACTTCTGTCTGTATCTCTATTCTTCCTTCGGATAGTATTACTTCCCCGTCTTCCTGTGCATTATAGACGGCATCAAAAATTTTACGAATATCTTTGAATGTGGAATCACTATTTTTTTTGCCCATATATACACATATTACTTCTCGCCCTTCTTCATCAATAGCAGTAGCAGCAAATACATTTCCGGCAGCATTTGTTGTTCCACTTTTTGTTCCGATTACAGTGTACATATTATCAGAATATGATTGATCATAATAGAATCTGTTCGTACTTTTAATCCTTCTGCCCTTTTTGCCATTTGACTGATGAACCACAAAAGATTTTCTTCCTACAATTGTCTTGATTGCAGTATTGCTCATCGCACATCGTGTGATAAGTGCCATGTCATTTGCCGTTGTATAATTTTTCTTATATCCATTTCCTATATCAAGTCCTATCGGATTGTCAAAATGTGTTCCTTTTAATCCAAGAGTTTTACACTTTCTGTTCATGGCAGCAACACACTTATCCACAGATCCAAACACTCCGATTGCAAGACAAATGCCTGCATCTCCGGCAGAACAGATTAAAAGCATGTTAAGTAAAGTTCCAACTTTATAACTTTCGCCAGCCTTTATTCCATAATTACTGCATCCCGATGGAAGAGCTTTTATCATCTTTGAGGTTACTTTGATATTCTTATTTGTTTTTGTTTTTTCAAGCACTACTATCGCAGTCATTAATTTCGTAGTACTTGCAGGATAAACTTTCTTATCAGCTTTATCACTCAGCAGTACTTCCCCTGTTCGCGCATCTATTGCCGTATACGCATGATGTACCGCAAGCTCTGCCGGCGCGGTTACTTCTGCCCTCACTAAATCGGGCTGTACGATAATTGAGAATGCAAGCATCATAGATAAAATGATGCATATAATTCTCTTACTTTTGTAATTTG
>JAXELM010000231.1:0-4104 GCA_034100525.1 Agathobacter sp. | reverse complement strand
TGTATCAGACTTACTGTAAGGGATGCAAAGTGGATATATGACTATGCGGCTCTTAAAACACAGGTTACAATATATGATTCAGAGTTTGCTGGACCACTCGATGCACAGAAGGTTCCTTATATGCCATATGGTCAGCATTATGATCCAACTGATCCGGCTGTGAAGAAATAAAAATTAGAATTTCTTATTAATACAATAAAAGATATTAATTATACTAATTATAAATATAATGATATAATAATGCTAAAGAAACGGGCACAAGGACCAGTCGTTCTTGTGCTCATTTTAATAAAAGATATTTATACATTTAAAAACGGGAGGAATATCTATGAGCAATGTACGTAGAGTATATGTAGAAAAAAAGCCTGATTTTGCTGTAAAAGCAAAAGAATTGAAACACGAGATTAAGCATTATCTTGGAATTACTACTATCGAGGCAGTGAGAGTTCTCATTCGCTATGATGTAGAGAATATTTCAGATGATACTTATAAGAAAGCACTTCTTACAGTATTTTCAGAGCCGCCAGTTGACAATGTTTATGAGGAAGAGTTCTCTTGTGGTGATGCAAGAGTATTTTCAGTTGAATATCTTCCAGGTCAGTTTGATCAGAGAGCTGATTCGGCAGAGCAGTGTGTTAAGCTCTTGAATGAGAACGAAGAGCCAATCATTCGTAGTGCAACAACATACGTTATCGAAGGACAGATTTCTGAGGAACAGTTTGCCGCAATTAAGAAGCATTGTATCAACCCTGTTGATTCTCGTGAAATCGGAATGGACAAGCCACAGACACTTGTTCAGAACTTTGATGATCCAGATGATGTAATTATTTTTGACGGATTTATTGACAAAGATGAAGCATCGCTCAAGGAGCTTTACAGTTCACTTAATCTTGCGATGACATTTAAGGATTTCCTCCATATACAGAATTATTTCAAAAACGAAGAAAAACGTAATCCATCAATGACAGAGATTCGTGTTCTCGATACATACTGGTCAGATCACTGTCGTCATACTACATTCTCAACAGAGCTTAAGAATGTAACATTTGATGATGGATTTTACCGTGCACCACTTGAAGCTACATACAACGATTACTTAGATTCTTTCAAGAACCTTTATGAGGGAAGAAGTGATAAGTTCGTATGTCTTATGGATTTGGCACTTGTTGGTATGAAGCGTCTCAAAAAAGAAGGAAAGCTTGCTGACCAGGAAGAGTCAGATGAAATTAATGCATGTTCAATTGTTGTACCTGTAGAGGTGGATGGTGAGGTTGAAGAGTGGCTCGTTAACTTCAAGAACGAGACACACAATCATCCAACTGAGATTGAGCCATTTGGTGGCGCTGCAACATGTCTTGGTGGTGCGATTCGTGATCCACTTTCAGGACGTACTTATGTGTATCAGGCTATGCGTGTAACCGGTGCAGCAGACCCTACTGTTCCAGTAGCAGATACAATTGAAGGAAAGCTTCCACAGAAGAAGATCGTTCGTGAAGCTGCTCATGGATACAGCTCATATGGTAACCAGATTGGTCTTGCAACTGGATATGTTAAAGAAGTATATCATCCAGATTATGTTGCAAAGAGAATGGAAATCGGTGCAGTTATGGGGGCAGCTCCAAGACGTGCTGTTCAGAGACTTACATCTGATCCGGGAGATAAGATTATTCTTCTCGGAGGACGTACAGGTCGTGATGGTATCGGTGGTGCAACAGGTTCTTCAAAAGCTCACAATACAGAATCAACTGCAGCTTGTGGTGCTGAAGTGCAGAAGGGTAACGCACCTACAGAGAGAAAATTACAGAGACTTTTCAGACGTGAGGAAGTTTCTCATATTATCAAGAAATGTAATGACTTTGGTGCAGGTGGTGTATCAGTTGCAATCGGAGAGCTTGCTGATGGTCTTATAGTACAGCTTGACAAGGTGCCTAAGAAATATGCCGGTCTTGATGGCACAGAAATTGCTATTTCTGAATCACAGGAGAGAATGGCAGTAGTTGTTGCACCAGAAGATGTAGAACAGTTCATGGCATATGCAAAAGAGGAGAATCTTGAGGCTACAGAGGTTGCTGTAGTAACAGAAGAGCCTAGACTTGTACTTGTATGGAGAGGAAAAGAAATCGTTAATATTTCAAGAGCTTTCCTTGATACAAATGGTGCTCATCAGGAGACTGATGTAGAAGTTGAGATGCCTTCAGAGAAGGAGAATTATTTCAACAAGATTAATACACCAGCAGTTGCTGATAAAGTAGAAGCAGGGGATATGAAGGGTGCATGGATTGCAGAGCTTGCAGACCTCAATGTATGTTCTCAGAAGGGACTTGTTGAGATGTTCGATGGTTCAATCGGTGCTGGAAGTGTATATATGCCATATGGTGGAAGATATCAGCTTACAGAGACACAGTCAATGGTTGCAAAGCTTCCTGTACTTAAGGGCAAATGTGATACTGTAACACTTATGTCATATGGTTTTGATCCATACCTTTCATCATGGAGTCCATATCACGGTTCTGTATATGCTGTTCTTGAGTCACTTTCAAGAATCGTTACAGCAGGTGGTGATTTTAATAAGATTAGATTTACTTTCCAGGAGTACTTCCGCAGAATGAATGAGAATCCAAAGAGATGGAGTCAGCCATTCGCAGCACTTCTCGGTGCTTATAATGCACAAATTGGTTTTGGTCTTCCTTCAATCGGTGGTAAAGATTCAATGTCAGGAACATTCAATGAAATAGATGTTCCACCAACACTTGTTTCATTTGCAGTAGATGTAGCAAGAGAAAAAGATATTATTACTCCGGAATTAAAGACTGCCGGAAACCAGCTCGTTCTTTTCAATATTGAAAAAGACCAGTATGACCTTCCGGTTTATGAGCAGGTTATGAAGCTTTACAATGCAATCCATGAGATGATTCAGCAGGGTGCAATCATATCTGCTTATGCACTTGATGGAAAGGGACTTGCAGCAGCAGTTTCCAAAATGGCATTTGGTAATAAGCTCGGTGTTACAATTGAGGATGAGGTAACAAGCGATACATTATTCGCACCTGGATTTGGTAATATCGTCGCTGAAATTCCAGTTGATAAGCTTCAGACAGTAAGAGATATTCTTGACGCTGCAAATCTCTCTGGCGTAGAGACAGTAGTTGGATTTGTAAATGATAAGCAGACAATTGAGTGCGACGATATGGTACTTCCAATTGATGAAGCGATTGCTGCATGGACAGGCACACTTGAAGGCGTATTCCATACAAGAAGTCATGAGGATACATCAGATGTAAATACAGGATTATTCGATACAAAGGATATCTATATCTGCAAGAATAAAGTAGCAAAACCAACAGTATTTATTCCTGTTTTCCCAGGAACAAACTGTGAGTACGATAGTGCAAAGGCATTTGAGCGTGCTGGTGCAGATACTATAGTAAAGGTATTTAAGAACCTTACAGCAGAGGATATTCGTGATTCTGTAGATGAGTTTGTAAAAGCCATCGACCAGTCACAGATTATCATGTTCCCAGGTGGATTCTCAGCTGGTGATGAACCGGAAGGTTCAGCTAAGTTCTTTGCAACCGCATTTAGAAATGCTAAGATGACAGAGGCAGTTAACAAGCTTCTCAACGAAAGAGATGGACTTGCACTTGGAATTTGTAACGGATTCCAGGCACTCATCAAGCTTGGACTTGTACCTTATGGTGAAATCAGAATGCAGGATGAGACATCGCCTACTTTGACATACAACACAATCAACCGTCATATTTCAAAGATGGTATATACAAAGGTTGTGACAAATAAGAGTCCATGGCTTGCTGGCGCAGAACTTGGCAAGACATACTGCAACCCTGCATCACACGGCGAGGGACGTTTCGTAGCTCCACAGGAATGGCTTGATAAGCTTTTTGCCAATGGTCAGGTTGCAACACAGTATGTAAATGAAGCTGGACAGCCTACTATGGATGAAGAGTGGAACGTAAATGGTTCTTACATGGCTATCGAGGGTATTACTTCTCCAGACGGAAGAGTACTTGGAAAGATGGCTCACTCAGAGCGTCGTGGTGATTCAGTTGCAATCAACATTTATGGCGAGCAGGATATGAAGATATT
>JAXELM010000182.1:0-3328 GCA_034100525.1 Agathobacter sp. | reverse complement strand
GAGTATACGCATTAAAACACATATTGTCAATTGAGGATGATACTTCATTTTGTTATTTAACTATACCAAGTTCTTCCATTAATTTCTGAAGGTCTGAAGGTGTTTTTCCTGATTCTTTTATATTTGGCATATCTTCTTTTTCAATGACTAACATTACAATTTATAATAATAAAAACGTAACTCCTCGTCAAATCCACTTACCGATTAATATTTTAACAGATATAGACATTGATAAAGAAATTTATTATCATAGCAGTTGCAATACTATTAAGGAGCTTAAAAAATGGAATTTTCACTTGCCCCTATGGAAGGCATAACAGGATATGTCACCAGAAATGCTTTTCATCACAATTTTGATTATATTGATAAATATTATACGCCTTTTATTCCGGCAGCAAAGAAAATGAGCAAAAAAATACTTCGCGACATCAATCCGGAAAATAATAAAGGAATAAACCTCATTCCTCAAATTATGTCCAACCGCGTTGACGAAGTTCTTGATATGGGAAATCAGCTTAAAGCATATGGATATACATCCATGAACATAAATTTCGGTTGCCCATCCGGTACTGTGGTCGGGAAGAAAAGAGGCTCTGGATTTTTAACTGTCCCAGATGAACTCGATAGATTCCTGGATGAACTTTACAGCAAAACAGATATGGAGATTTCTATAAAAACCAGAATTGGTTTTAATTCTGAAGATGAATGGACCAATATCCTTGATATTTACAGCAAATATCCGATACCTGTGCTTATCATCCACCCACGCATTCAAAAGGATTTCTATAAGAATGTGCCACGACTTGATGCTTTTACGATGGCTACCCAAAAAATTGATAGTTCAAAGACAGAGCTTTGCTACAATGGTGATATTACAAGTACTGCTTACTTCAATAACCTACAGCAGCTTTTCCCTGATGTCGATGCTTACATGATTGGGCGAGGATTATACGCATACCCGGGACTCATTCCACACCTTGACACAACAAGACAAAATAAAAGCACAAAATCAGACTACAAAGTCCGACTCCGTGCTTTTCATGACGAAATAATAAATGGCTATCTCGATGATTTTTCCAGCGCAAAAGATGCGATGTTTCATATGAAAGAAATCTGGTCATTTCTTCGCAACAGCTTTCAGAATAGCGATAAATACTGGAAAAAAATCCGCAAATGCCAGACGCTTGACGAATACAACATAATAGTAAACGCTATCTTTAACGAGTGCCAGCTGCATGAACTATGATTGTTCATGCTTCTTGGCACTTTTTACTGCATACATCTTCTCATCCGCAAGTATCATATACTCATCCAATGAAATATCTGACAATGGATCAAGAAGAACGCCTCCCATGCTGATGTTTATTCCGCACTGCTCTAATTCCCACTCAACATCTTTCTGAAACTGATATATTTTCTCACAGGTAGCATCTGGGAAAAATACTACAAATTCATCTCCACCAAATCTATATGCTATTCCGTTTTCCGGTTTATTTGATTCAAGTACAGCCGCAATTGAACGCAAAAGCTCATCACCATACTTATGTCCCTGTGTGTCATTTATCGTCTTGAAGTCATCCACATCAAAAAACGTTATTGCACATACTCGATTGTCTTTTCGATATTCCTCATATTTAGGTGCCATGTACTGAGTATACGCAATTCTATTATACAAACCTGTCAGTGGATCCTTGTTATACACAGCCTCAAGCCTTTTATTCACCGACGTAATTATGGCATGGTTGTACAATTCCTCAAGCTTTCTTGTAAAAATAGACTGGATATTGAAAAAAGTAGAATCCTCTTTTACAAAGGATGTATTTTTTATCACTGTATATCCAACGGTCTTATTCCTGAAATGAATAGGAGTATACACATATACCGCATCATTTCCATATTTATCAATATGCTTTTCAAACTGAGAAAACGTAGGAAATCTGATAATGGTGTCCCCTTCAATCGCATATCCAACTGTCAGCCTCTCTCTTGCATATCCATTTTTTTCAAAATCTTCCTCAACAATCGAAGTGAACAGTCTGTCATCTATTACTATATAAAAGCCTTCACAGCCCATATTTATAACAAACTCAGATACATTCATAAATACAGACTCATAATCTTTGCAATCAGCTATACTAGCTTCATACAATGCCATTTTCTCGCTGATATATCCCTCTTCCTGATTTGATATCACAAGTCTTCTCATAAAACGGCGATTGTCAATAAAGCCTCTTCCCGGACATCCACAGCTCTCAGCAGGCATTATCATGCTCTGTAATAATGTCATCTTCTCACATTCCTGCCCCTTCCACAGCGAATCTATTATATCCATGGCAACTCTGCCTATCTGAACAAAATTATGTTTCATTGTAGAAATCTGTGGCTGGAAAAATGTAGCAATATCCGCATTATCAAATCCTGTAACTTTAAAATCATGCGGTATTCTCATACCATTCTGCTCAGCCTCATCGCAAAGACCTGCTGCAATCGAATCATTCGCACAAACTACTGCATCCGGGAATTTCTCCCACGAATCCATTATCTTATGAAAAGCATCTTTGCCACAAATCATATCCCAGCTTCCATCTAAAATCATTTTGTCCTCAACCGGAATATCATGGCTCTTCATAGCCTCAATAAAACCACTTTCTCTGCACTGATTTTCAAAATTATACTTTGGTCCCCCTGCAAACACAAAGCTCCTGCACTGATGAACATTATATAGATGCTCGACATTTTGAATAATTGCATCCTTATTATCAAGCCCAACATAATAGAACTCGCCGGTATTTCTTGTCAAATCAATTACAGGAACATTCAAAGTTCTGCAACGGGCATATATTTTGTCAACGATACCGGCATCGGCAGTATTGTTACACTCAATAACCACGGCATCATATTTATCAAGTTCTGGCAAATTGAAGATATTATATTCACCATAGTTATACTTCCTGTCATGACGCCATGTGCCATAGCAATTAAACCTGTGAATCGCAATTTCTTCATCAAGCTCCTTTGCCCTGTCATATAATCCCTGACATCTAGTATATGTATTCTTTCTACCCCAACCATCTGACATTATAGCAATTCTTCTCATGTAACCCCATCCTCTTTTTCGAATCTATATTTGTTACTATTGTACCATATATATACCAAATTGCAATCATTATTGTATTGCGAGCGCCCGGCTCTACTTCGCTCCTTGCAACAAAAAAAGGATATCCTATCGGATATCCTTTTTGTTGCAAAGAGCGATAGACGGGGCTCGAACCCGCGGTCTCGACCTTGGCAAGGTCGCGCGTTACCAACTACGCCACTATCGCATTTA
>JAXELM010000119.1:0-3568 GCA_034100525.1 Agathobacter sp. | reverse complement strand
TTTTTTGAATATCAGAAAAACGTGGAACTTGATATAGGGTATGTTGATGAGTGTGATAAAAGATAGTAGAGATAGTTTGCTGATTTGTTATAATAAAAATAGTTAATTTGAAAGGGAATATGCTAATGGCTAAAATATTATATTGTAAAGAATCCTTGTAAGGAAAATTTTCAAAGCTGGATAAAGCTACGGTACAGTTCAGGGACAAATACATTGGCAAGAATGTTAAGAGGTCTTACCTTTGGTCAGGGAAATCGTTCTGAGATAAATAATAGAACCTATATGTTATCATTTTCAGATTGTTATTGGTTAAAAGATGAAGATAATTCCATTGAATTCGAAGCGGTAAGTCCTTACTTTGCACCATTTTGGACAGGAACAGACGAATATAAGAGTGGTGCTGTTCCAACTTTATATGTTCCAGGTTATATAAGCAAGGAGTGGCGCAAAAATGGTCACTTGTTTAAACAGGGAGATAATCTTGATATAGAGTTAGAATGTATCGAAGATTTTCCCAATACTATTTTTTCAAAAAGAGCTGATGATATATTAAATAATTACTAAAACTCAAGAGTTTCTGAGTGAAGGTGTAAATTAAGCGTTGAATTTAGCAGGTTCAACGCTTTTTTGCACGCTTTTGAGTCTTTTGAAAAATATGAAAAGTGTAAAATATAGTTGACAAAGTGTAATGTGAATGTTAATATCTAAAATGTAAGATATATACGACATTATGTCGCGTCTTAATGAGGGATTTGAAAGGAGAGTTTTTTATGGATATAGTAGCATTAGTAGCGATTTTTTCTTTGTGTAATTCCAGCATGCATGATTGCACTCAAGAAAAAGAATGATAGAGATTAAAAGGAATGTATATTATGTCGTGGGAATATAAGAATAACAAAAACGAGCAACAAAAGGAGGATTCAAATGAAGTTTGAACTTAAGGATATACATAAATCATTTGGTGATAAAGAGATTTTAAAGGGAATCACATTTTCTGTAGAAAGCGGAAAAGCACTTGGTCTTTTGGGTAGAAACGGAGCAGGCAAGACTACTACAATAAGAACAATTATGGATGTGTTCCATGCTAATAGCGGAGAGATGTTTTTGGATGGAAAGCCATTTAATCCCCAAAAGGTACAGATAGGATATCTTCCGGAGGAGAGAGGTCTTTATCTGAAGAGAACAGTAATAGACCAGATGGTATATCTTGCAAGACTTCGTGGAGTGAGTAAGAAGACGGCAGTTGCCAATGCGAAAAAATGGCTTGAAAGATTAGAGGTTGCAGAGTATGCCAATGTCCTTCTTGAGACTCTTTCAAAAGGAAATCAGCAGAAGGTTCAGCTTGCATCGACATTGGTTTGTGATCCGGATATCGTAATATTAGATGAGCCATTTAGCGGACTTGATCCGGTAAATGCCCAGATACTTCAGGATGTGGTAAAAGAGCTTATCGCCATGGACAAAATAGTAATTTTCTCAAGTCATCAGATGAGTTATGTAGAAGAGTTCTGCGAAGAAATTGTAATGATTAACAAGGGAGAAGTTGTTCTTAGCGGAAATCTTCTTGAGATTAAGAAAGAATTCGGAAAAGACCAGCTTGTAGTAAGCGATGTGAGTAAATCGACAGATGAAGTAAAAGAAATTCTTGAGAAGCAGTTTGCTGATTATGTGACAATAACAGGAGTAAACAAACAGGACGTAATCGTAAAGCTAAGCGACAGTGTAACTCGTACAGCATTCCTTAAGAAGCTTGTAGAGGCAGACAGTCTCGAACTTGAGCATTTTGAGACATATAAACCATTACTTAATGATATATTCGTAGCAAAGGTAGGTGAAGAATAATGAAATCATTTTTAACAGTATTTGAATTTGAATTAATGAATTTTGTGAAAGCAAAGTCTTTCATCATTTCAACAATAATTGTTGCAGTATTACTCGGTGCTGCTACATTTGCGCCAAGAGTAATTGATATGTCTTCTTTATTAGGAACTGAGACTAATGTAGAAGATGAAAAAGAGGATGCAGAAGAAGCAGTAGATGAAAACGTTGAGAAAGTAAAACTTGCATACTATGATGCCAGTGGATATTTTTCAGAAGCTACTGTTTTAGAGGCTGCATTTACTGATTCAGAGCTTATTAAGATGGACAGTGAAAAAGCTGTAAAAGAAGCAGTTGAGAACGAGGAAGCAGAGGCCGGATTTAGTATTGTTGATGATCTTAACTATCATTATTTTGTATTAAACAGTGATATGTCAGATGAGAATACTTATATCTTGGATTCAGTTCTTGCAACGATACATAAGCAGGCATATTGCGAGAGTCAGGGAATAGATTATGCAAGCTTTGCAGAGAATTACGAGGCTACTGTAAATGGTGAAGTTACTGTGCTTGGCAAAGATATGTTAAGCAATTTCTGGTATTGCTATGGACTCGTAATCATAATATTTATGATTATCATTTTCTATGGCGTTATGATAGCAACTTCTGTAACATCAGAAAAGAGTAACCGTGCAATCGAAGTACTTGTAACAAGCACAAACTCAACATGCCTTTTATTCGGAAAGGTATTTGCAGCAGCCGTTGCTGCTTTTATTCAGGTCGGAGCAATTATGGCATCAGCACTTATCGGATATAGCATTAACCACGAGGCATGGGGAAATAAGCTTGATATGTTCCTTGATATTCCGGCAAATGTTCTTGTGACTTTTGCAGTATTTGGAATAGGTGGTTTCTTATTCTACGCATTCTTATATGGAGCAATGGGAGCGTTGGTGTCAAAGACAGAAGATATCCAGAAATCAGCAGGATCGTTACAGATGATTATTATGGTTGTATATTTTGCAGTGCTTTTCCAGTTGCAGAATGTGGATGGTATGATAATGAAGGTTTGTTCATTCCTCCCAATCAGTTCATACTCAGCAATGTTTGTAAGAATTGGAATGGGAAAAGTAGAGACATATGAAGTGATTATTTCTGCGGTGATACTATATGCATCAATTATTTTTACAGGCTGGATCGGAGCAAAGATATATCGTATGGGAACTCTTAGATATGGTAATCCAATTAAGCTTAGAAATGCATTAAAGGGACTTAAGGACGCTGAATAATTATTATGTAAAAGATGGTAACTGTTTAGTGCAGAAATATGTGGAACCGCATATTTCGTAAGAAAGAGTATAGTTTGTTGGAGCAAGTGCCCATCAGCGTAGCTGATTTTAATGCACTTGCGGTTCGTAACTATGAAGGTAATGAATAGTTTCAAGATAAATTACGAAAGGAGTTGTGATAGTCATGGGAATAGCAGAATTGACAGCTAAAATTGAGAGTTTATCTGAAGAAGATTATAACATGGTAATCATGCTGGTAAATAGATTAAGTGAGTAGTCAGAAATAGGAGAATTTCAGAAACTGAGTGAAGATGAGTTGGTTGAACAATTATCTGAGTCAATTAAAAAAAGTGATATGGGAGAAACAAAGTCTACCAGAGAAGTATCAAGAAACATGAGGAATAAATATGTAGTTTAATGTAGAACTTTCGCAATTGGCTGATAGTTTTGTTTATTGTAAC
>JAXELM010000086.1:0-8570 GCA_034100525.1 Agathobacter sp. | reverse complement strand
GGTTCTCATGATTAAAAAATGATTTGAGGGGATAGTAATATATTTTGTAAGTGCATCCGCAGTGTTTAGAGGCTCTTAATAATTCGTGTGTAATCAGCTGGGAAATTGCCATGGACGGCAATTTCAGCGAATATGAGCCAGGACGGCGAATATGAGCGACAGCGTCACTTATATACAACCCCAGCGAATTATTTAGAGCCTCTTAACACGAGGACATAAACGCACAAAATATATTACTATCCCCTCAAATCATACATACAACTACAATAGCCGCTTCCCCCAGAGTTCCTCGACTCATGTCTTCTATAACCCAAAGCGGTTGCCCACCCCCCGAGTTAAACAGAAATAAGATAGATTTATCAATAGGATAATCTTCTTGTGAAAAAATCATCTATTTCCTTCTTAATCTGCTCCGGTGGTGTATTCTTTAGAATATACCCCTCCGGCTTGAGAGCCATCACCTTCATGATGCTCGCCTTATCATTTTTGCTTGTCAAAAATATAACCGGAATATCACTAAATTCCTTTTCTGTACGCATCATTTCCAATACCTGACTTCCGTCAACCACAGGCATCTCGTAGTCTAACAGCACTAAATCCGGTCGGTTAATAGACAGGTATTTGATTGCCATGGCTCCGGAATTTGCCAGAATCACCTGATATTTATCCTCCAGCCAACCCTTGACGCTTCGAAGCATTGCACCTGAATCATCCACAACAAGAATCTTCTTTTTGACATGTCTTCCATTTGTTTTGACATAATCATCAATATCCTTAGCAGCTTCCTTAACATTAATTGGACGCTTGAATACCTCTCTGAGAATATGTGTCGGTAAAAGCTCCCTGATTCCCTCGGAGTCCTCACCAATATAAAAAACAGGAATATTATCTTCTACCGCTTTGTCACGCAAATACAACAGTTCCTGCGCATAGCCCTTTGCATCATTCTCCATGTACAGCAGTAATGCTTCATATTCTCCACTTAAATCAAACAGCTTTTGTACCTCAAGCTCTGTAATTATCACATTATATCCGTATGCTGTCAGCTGCTCTGACATTGCACTTGGAAAAAATCCACTATTTTCGGCAACAATCATTATTTCCTGTTTTCCACTCATGTTATTATCTCTCCTTTTCCGTTACGCCTAACACAATTCATACATTTTCTGTGTAAGCTCTAGAATATCCTCCATCGCTACGTCTGTAACGTATATTCTTAACTGCTCAACCAACGGCTTCATTTTCTCAGGCAGCTCATAGGTCTCAAGCTCCTTCATCGCATCATCTGCCGCATCAAGATCAAAGCTGTCTACCGCATCATGAAGTGCCATAAGTGTCTTTTTTATAGTCTCTGTAGAAACCTGCTGCTTATTCTCATCCGCTGGCTTAGCATATTCTGAAAGTATCTCCTTATAGCTTCTGTAAAGCTTAAGAAGCTCCGGCATTCCCTGCTCGATTTCCTGCTTTTTCTCTTCATTTCCAAGCTGTTCCATCTTGTAAAACAGCTGGGATAACTCCATAGCCCCAATCATTCTTGCATTATTTTTCAGGGCATGTACTTCTATAGTAAAATCACGAAGCATGTTTTCTTCAAGAAATTGTTCTATCTTGGCACTCTTGCTATCAATCAGCATGTAAAAATCACCGAGCAATTCCCGAAACAGTTCAGGCGAACCACAATTTTTAATGGCCTCTTCTACATCAAGCCCTTCTATTTCCGGCAAATCCTGTGTACCTGTTGCCTCCTTTATTTGCTCTTCTGACACAATCATTAACTCATCTGGTAACCACTTTCTCACACAGGCATCCAGCTCCTTCTCACGAATAGGCTTTGCGACAAAATCACTCATGTTCGCCTGTATGAACATTTCTCTGGCCTCTGAAGTAGCATTTGCAGACAATGCAACTATCGGCAGATTCTGATAATAATCACCCTCTAAACTTCTGATTTTCTGAGTAGCTTCGATACCATCCATAACCGGCATCATATGGTCCATGAAGACAATATCATAATTCTTTTCCTGCACCATTTCTAAAGCCTGCTTTCCATCGCTTGCTGTATCAATATTCATCTTATACGGAGCAAGCAATCCGTCAGCTACCTTCAGATTCATTTTATTATCATCCACTACAAGAATATTTGCCTGTGGCGCAGTAAATCTCTGTATTCTCGTGGTCATCTTGGAATATACCTGAGCTTCATGATTAATCAGCTGACAAAAATTTAAGCTATATAGTGGTTTATTTATTACAATAACATTGGTGCTGTGAATACTGTCAATCATAGGATTATGCAAAACGCATACTCGTCCACCATTTTTTCTTACTTTTTCTTTTTCTTCTTTAGGTACATTTAACAGCATATCTGTAACCAGATATGCAACCTCTTTATCATTAGAACCATCTATTTCAACGCATTCTACACCGTACAAATCTGCCAGCTTCGTCAATTGCTCTCTGACTTCACCATTTTCAATATGATATCCGATTCTAAATGAATTATCCAGCGTCTTTTTTATGTAGGCCGCCGGATTAGCATCCACGATTTTGTGAATTACATAAAATGAGAAAATACTTCCCTTTCCATATGTACTCTCAACACCAATCTCACCATGCATCAATTCCACCAACTGCTTTGAAATTGCAAGTCCAAGTCCTGTTCCCTCTTTCTTGTAGTTTTCCTTAGTATTTACCTGCGAGAAAGAAGCAAACAATCTGTCTATATCCTCCTCCTTAATTCCCTGACCCGTATCTTCCACTGAAAAAATAAGTTTTACTTTATCATTACCAATATTCTCTATCTCCGCTTTCAGACGCACATAACCACTTTCCGTAAACTTAATCGCATTATTAACGAGATTAATGATTATCTGTCTCAGACGCTGGCTGTCTCCGTACAGACTGACTGGCATATCCGGAGTGATATCATACAAAAGTTCAACAGGTTTCTCGCCGATTCGGTTCAAAAAAATCATAGAAAGGTCGTGAAAAACAGACATAGGTTCATATTCCTGTTCCACAATCTCCAGCTTTCCAGATTCAATCTTGGAAAAATCCAGAATATCATTTATGATTGTAAGAAGCGCATCACCTGAATTCTTAATGTTATTCAGATATTCACGAGCTGTCTCCGGAAGCTCCTCCCTCAAAAGAATATCTGTCATACCGACGATGGCATTCATTGGCGTTCTGATTTCATGAGACATATTAGACAAAAACATCGACTTTGCCTCATTTGCTTCATCAGCACGCTTCCGCTCTTCTCGCAAATTCTCCATCAACAACACATCAGGACTCTCCACCGTCAGGAAAAATGCCAGATTAATCAGTGTAGTTGCAATACCTGAGATAAGTGCAGTCGGGTTGAATGACTGGTATACAAGCACAATTATCTGCACCAAAAATGCAATTCTGATAACATAGCCTTTTTTAGGATTAATTTCCTTACCATGGCGTATGATTCTTATCACAATACAGGCGATATAGAATACAACAATTCCATGAACAGTGAGTACTGCAGGTCCCCACGAATAATTCCCTTTTGGAGTCTCAACATATTCGATTGGCAGCGTAACCAATCCCAACCACGCAATCCATACCGGCACTGCTGCAAGCCACAGTCTCTTCTTGTTGATTTTGTCTTCATAAATCAGTATAGAGCTGTACAAATAGAACATAAACACTTCAGCAATCAGACTTCCAAGGAAAAGATTGTGGGCAATCCTATTTACCGATGATGGTACGCTTTCCAGATGGTTCACTGTATATACTGTTATCATATCAAATAGCAGGTTAAACATACAGATTACCAGGGATATTGAAAAAATAATATGCGAATATGACTTTACTCTCTTGGCTTTAAAATATACTGCTGCAATAAACATAACAATAATCATGCAGCAAATCTGCGCTTTTATCATACGTATAAACCCCCTGCAAATACCGAAAACATCATATTTCCTATAATATTTATACTAATACGGAAATTATCATCTGTCTATATTCATTTTTTTGGATTCATTCATTCTTTTCAAGGTTTTTACTACCATATTTACATCTTTACTATTGAAATTATGGTGCTATAATAACTTCTGAGGAAGAAAAGAGGTTAACATTATGCAAGAAAAATCCCAACATTTATATAGTAATCTTGACTTAAGAAAGCTACTGATTCCAATAATTATAGAACAGCTGCTTTCTTCTCTAATGGGAACAGCCGACACCATGATGGTAAGCAATATTGGTTCTGCTGCTATCTCAGCGGTCTCTCTTGTAGACTCTATAAATATTCTTGTAATTCAGGCACTTTCCGCTCTAGCCGCAGGTGGTGCCATTTTGTGCTCCCAGTATCTCGGCAGTAATAACAAAAAAGAAGCAAATTATTCTGCACAACAGGTAATTTTTGTCATGGTATTTCTATCTGTGATTTTATCAGCTTTTTGTCTGATTTTCCGTGACCCGCTGCTTAGCCTGATTTTTGGAAAAATAGAAGCGGATGTAATGTCTAATTCACAGATTTACTTTTTATTAACACTGTTATCTTTTCCGTTTATCGCTATATACGATGCTGGTGCATCCATTATGCGCGCTCAGAATAACAGCCGCAATCCAATGATTATTTCTGTAATTTCTAATTTTTTGAATATTGGTGGAAATGCAATTTTGATTTTCGGATTTGGACTTGGCGTAAGAGGTGCCGCTATCTCGACCCTTGTATCGCGAATTTTCTGTGCAGTGGTTGTCATGTGGCAGCTTAGGAATAATAATGCACCTATATGCATTACTAATTATTTTTCAATTCGCCCAGACTGGAGTTTAATAAAAAAGATACTTTTCATCGGTATTCCATCTGGAATTGAAAACAGCATGTTCCAGTTCGGAAAACTTGCGATTCAGTCAACTGTATCCACATTGGGAACTGTAGCAATTGCTGCACAGGCAATGACTAATATCCTTGAAAATCTAAACGGAATTGCTGCACTCGGAATTGGCATTGGTCTTATGACTGTAGTTGGCCAGTGTCTTGGAGCTGGACGAAAAGACGAGGCTATATACTACATAAAGAAGCTATCGTGGCTGGCTGAAGCTGTCGTTATAGCCAGCTGTCTGCTCGTCTTCGTCCTGACTAAACCTATTACTATATTAGCTGGAATGGAACCTGCCAGCGCAAAATTATGCTTATCAATGATTACATTTATCACAATTGTTAAGCCAATTTCCTGGGTTATTTCGTTTATCCCAGGATATGGAATGCGTGCAGCCGGCGATGTTAAATTCTCCATGATAACCTCCTGCTGCACTATGTGGCTTTGTCGAGTAAGCCTTTGCGTTTATCTCTGCCGTGTCTGGGGATTTGGTCCAATTGCCGTATGGATTGGTATGTTCAGCGACTGGACTCTTCGAGCAATCGTATTCGGAATACGTTTCCATTCGAGAAAATGGCTTAATCACCATGTGATTGATTAATATAAATTACAAAGAGAAACCTACTTCTCCACATCCCCGGTCCAGTCAATTATACCACCAAACTCGATGATGTTTGTATATCCCATTTTAGCAAGTTTAGCTGCTGCCTGCCTACTTCTGTTACCGCTTCGGCAATAAACATATATCGTCTGACTTTTATCTGGCAGCTCTGATGGCTCAACATCCAAAATATCCTCATTCGCCACATTAACTGCTCCGGGAATATGCCCCTCGGCAAATTCATCAGCTCGTCTTACATCGAGAATAATGTAATCTCCCTCCGTCTTAAATATCTCTTCTGCTTCTTTCATGGTAATCGATGTATATTCCACAGTATCACTTCCTTCTGGTAACTTTCCTGCTATAAAAAACGCTGTAGGTCCGTCTTCGCTCGAACCCCAAAACGCGGAGCCTATTTTGAATAAAAATATTCCCGTAATAATTAAAATAAGTATAATAACTCCAATGATTACATAATATCTAATTTTCATATAAATAAGCCATTCCTTTATCTATTATCTGCAATTTTTACGATAATATAATTAATCCACAGTTACTTAACTGTAAATTTGACTGTCTTTACGTTGCCAGCCTTATCTTTAATCTTTAATGTATGTGTGCCTTTTTTGCTTATTTTGTATCCATTTTTTATAGTCTTACCATCCAATGTCGCTCTCTTTACACCTGACAATTTGTCCGCAAAACTAATCTTAACCGAACCACTATATTTTTTATTTTTAATATTTGTAGTAGGTGCTGTCTTATCAAGGATAAAATTAATTTTATTAACATTGCCCATTTTATCTGTTACGACAAGCTTATATTTTCCTTCTTTTGTAATCTTGGCGTTAGTTTTAATGGATTTATTGTTTAGTTTGGCAGATTTAATTCCACTCTCTTTATCAGAAAATTTGAGTGTAATATTTTTATTATAAGCTTTTCCATCTGCGACACCTTTTACTACTGGTGCTGTTCCATCCACTTTTACGGTAAATGTCTTACAATTATTAGTCGTCCATACGGTAAATGTATATGAACCAGCTTTTGTAAATTTGATTTTGTTATCATAGAAGTTAATATTATTTATTGTTGCATTTTTATTCGGATTTATTATCACATTATCTACTGTAATATACTTGATATCTTCTTCTGTATGAATTGTCGTATATGTATCTTTCTTAACATAACCTTCGTTTGTATCGATTGTAATCTCTTTTTCAACCGGTGTTGTGGTTGTGTATGCATACAACTCCGTCTCTGGTGTTTCTGGTACAATTTTCCATGTAACAGTTCTATTGTTATTTGACAATGTACCATTTGTATTCACAATCTCTTTTGGCATATTTACTTCGATAATATAAAACTGAGTGTTCATCTCTTCTAACCCTTCTCCACTCACTTTTATATAGTATTTATCAGCAGTACATATCTGAGCAGTTTCTTCTGTTGAGCTATCGTCAGATTTGTACACACGATAGGTTGTACCATCTATCTGCTCATCTCCAATATACTTTGTCTCATCTAAACTTGTGTCAGACTCTGCAAGTTCTCTTACTTCTTCCTCTGTAAAATACATATAACTAGTTGATGTACTATTTCCATTTTCATCAACCGCTATAGTACTTTTCACGCCACATCCAGTAATGAACAAAGCTAAAATTAATACTGCAAATACCATCTGTTTTCTAATAATTGTTTTCATTTTTGATTTCCTCCTTTTAAAATATCTGTAGATTTTATGTGGTCATCCCCCACTGTGGTCATTGAAAATACCCCATTTTATCATATTTGTCAATTGTTGTTACGCGTTTTTGAGGTAATTCGTTACGTGTTTTTGAGGTGGTTTATAAAATTACTATCTATTATTATTTTACTGAACAGTTACCTTTTATTCGTAACTATTCTTTTTCTTACTAAATATGCGGTTTCGCATATTTCTGCCCTGAACAGTTACCTTTTATTCTTTATATCTTGTCTACCTCAGCTTCATAGACCGACTCTGTATGTGTATCAAACAGTACCCATTCCACCAAATCAAAACTGTCAGGGTTCATACTCAAAAATCCTTTAACTGTACGAACTGCAACCTTAGCTGCCAGCTCCACGGGAAAACTATAAACACCGGTTGAAATAGATGGAAATGCAATCATTCTTATTCCATTATCCATTGCCAGCTTCATAGAATTGAAATAGCAGTTTGCAAGAAGTTCTTCCTCATTGCTTCTGCCACCATTCCATATTGGCCCAACAGTATGTATGACATATTCACATGGCAAATTATATGCCTTTGTAATCTTTGCTTCTCCGGTCTCACAGCCATGAAGTGTCCTGCACTCTGCTAAAAGCTCCGGTCCTGCTGCACGATGTATTGCACCATCAACACCTCCACCACCGAGTAGAGAGTTATTCGCAGCATTAACAATTGCCTGCACATCAGTTATTTTAGTAATGTCACCTTTTAGTGTCTTTATTAAATACATTATTGCCATCCTTTCCATACTTCTTGCTTATAACTGAGAATTGTCCCCCTGGCTTCTTCCTTCTCTGGCGGACCAAAAGCTTCATCATTTGTAAATTCTTTTCCACCCATATACACACCCATTTCCAATAAGCTATAATATTACACAATCTTCTTTATCAATTTTTCCATTATGATTGTAATCCATAGCACAACATCCTATTTTCGATTTTTAAATTTAATATCCATTTTCTCAATATGATTTATCTGTGTAATTCGCTTGCATTCATCAACAGCCTTGTCCAATTCCATCAGCTTATTTACTCGCATATGTTTGTTATTATGACGGTCTCTTTTACTTACACTTTCCCAAGGTAATTTTCCTGGACCATTATATACTTCATAGATATTTTGTATCTGTTCAGAACCAATGTCACTTAGTTAAGCTTATCACGAATAATAAAGATTGTGTATATATATTGAGAAAAGGATGTGATAATCAAAGGAAAATCAAAACAGATTTTCATCGCAAGAGAAAAGTTGACTTGATATTCATGTTTCCGATTCTTATGTTTTATGGGTACATGTAAAATGATTATGGAACAGAAATTATACAAAATCAGCCTACTCCAAAGTTCTAACGTAA
>JAXELM010000067.1:0-2290 GCA_034100525.1 Agathobacter sp. | reverse complement strand
GTTGTATTTCTGTTTACTGTAATAATGTATTTTTTATATGTATTGAAATCCGCTGGTAAATCGAAATTAACGATCGTATCATTGTTTTCATACTTGTTACCCAGCAAAATAGTTTTTTCACTAGGAATGCCATCAATTCCGATGCTAACATCTATAATAATCATTTTGACCTCCTTATCAGTCAACAATCCAAGTTAATGTGAATGGGAACCAAGCTCCTGCTGCTACGGAGTTGAATGCTGTAGTCCCATATCTAGCAAAATATACATTACCGGATGAGTCTACTGAAACCTGAAATTTATTTGCACTTGAGTCTGCCATAAATATAAGTCCTCCTTCTTATAATTTATTTACAATGACGAGCGCATAACCATCTTTCAGACCTTCTGATTTGATGATCTGTCTAATAGAAGTCATGCGAAATAGTCCGGTTTCAATCGTAACTGAGTCCTGAGTTTTTACTTCCTTGAATAAGACGTAATCATTCACCGCAATATCACCAATCTTCATGATAAGATAATCAGAATTGGTGAACTGTGCAAATTTCGCCGTATCCAAATTTACTTCATGAGTCTTTACCATTTTGGCCTCCTTATGCAGAAATTGCTTTCTTGAGAGATTCTATTTCGGCCTTTAATTCGTTGACTGTGGATTTAAGGCTATCAACTTCCTCTCTCAGCTTAATTATACAATTCGCAGCTTCTTCATCAAAAGTCCATAGCAAATCTCTCTCCTCTATGAGTTCTTGAATGCCCATAGTGACAAGAGGGATCATTGTTCTGTAATCGATATTTTTTATTACTTCGCCATTTGGTTTTCCATCTTCATCATACTGTGCAACATCGAACACGAGACAAGGAAGTATCTTTTCAACATCGTCTGCTACATAACCTAAGTCAACATGCGAATCATTTTCTTTCCAATCAAATTCAATATGCTTTAACTGCGAGATCTTTTCTAAGGCATATCGTACTTCTGTGTTTTTGATATTCTTTTTAAGAGAAGCGTCAGAATCCCACCAGTTAATTCCTTTTGCGCCATGAGCGGCCGTTCTAATTTCTAAATATGTTCCACCATCGGCAAATCCATATATACCATTGCCTTCTGTGTAACCCCATCCAAATACTCCTCCAGTTAACGTTCCATCTTTTTTAAAAGTAAACGTCTTTTGATTGGAATATCCGTTTTGTAGATTAGTATGGATTGTTACATAAGTATCGGATGTTAAGTCTAAGGATTCATTACCAGAAATTGCAGTGCCCCATTGGCCAATGCATGTCTGGGCAGATTCACCAGAACCAATTACAACACTTCCGCCCAATCCAACAACCATAGTGTCTCCATTTTTATCTCCGGCAAAATATCGGATTGGTTCGTAACCATTAGGGGAGTAACGCGCCAGCTTATTGTCTGAAAGAGAATCAACAGTGCTTTTTAAACTGTTGAACGTACTATTGCTTGGCGAATAATCTGTATAATTATGAGAGTTTAATACGAGCGACCAGCTTGAGAATCCATTATTGTTTATTTTTCGTCTTATATACATATTATTCCCATTGGTGGGGAATGCAATTTGATATAGCCAATTTGAATCATTGTTGTGGTCTGGATTGCTATAACTATTATTTGCCACATATACCAATAATAATCCGTAATCGCATGGTCTATTTGCGATATCACCTTTAATACTATATACGCCAGGCGTATAAACGGTATTTAAATCAGCTGGGAAACCGCTAGAAACTGGTGTTAATGTTCCTGCAGCGTTTATTGGCCATCCAAAATCAACTAAGTTATCACTCTCCGCAAATTTGCCAAATGCAATGCCGGACTTATTCGCTCTGACGTTCATAATACGTGAGGCAGTTGGGATTGTGATAGATGCCGATGCTGTGTTGTTCAAGGCGTCTTTAACACTGGCAGTCAGAGTATATGACGTGTTAATAGCACAGTTGGCACCTAAGACAAACGCACTTCCACTGGAAAATGATGAATTGGATGCACCGTTACATGATACTGATCTTGACGATACAGAGTTCTTAGACGACACGCTCGCGATAGAATATGATGCGGTTACTCTCAAATATGTACCACTTGAGGATACAGTGCCATCCGAGTTGCACCTGCTAGCAGATACAGAAATAGACGGCTTTGAGTAGTCAACAACAGACATACTAACAGTATTACTAGCGGTACGGCCTCTGGAGTCTGTGATCGTGCAGGTATATGTATTCGTTCCGGCACTACCTAATACACCAGATGTAGCGGATGAGCTTGTGCTAGACAGATT
>JAXELM010000016.1:0-6298 GCA_034100525.1 Agathobacter sp. | reverse complement strand
AAAATTGCCATGGACGGCAATTTTAGCGAATATGAGCCAGGACGGCGAATATGAGCGACAGCGTCACTTATAGACAACCCTGGCGAATTATTTAGAGCCTCTTAACGCGAGGACATAAACGCACAAAATGTATTAACATACCCTCAAATCATATATACCTAAAAACGGTCCATCCACACAAATAGTATCAACTCATGTCATCGAATTCCTAAGAAGCGGTTGCCACCCCCACCGAGATAAACAAGAATTTGAGCGTTTATAATATTGACAATTTTTTGTCAAAGTGTTACGATTTTTATAACATTTTGTTTGGACAATAGGAGGATTTATACAATGAGTGAATTCAAGAATTTAACACTTGATGTTGCTGATGAAATTGCAGTTCTTGCAATCGCAAGACCAGCTGCCCTTAATGCATTAAACAGTGAGACTCTTGATGAGTTAAATGTTGCATTAACAGAGATTGAAGCTAGAGATGATGTTAAGGTTGTTATCTTAACAGGCGGTCCTGATAAAAAAGGAAACGAATTTAAATCATTTGTTGCTGGAGCTGATATTGCAGAGATGGTTAACTTCACAGCACCAGAAGCAAGAGCATTCGGAATCAAGGCTTCTGAGCCATTCTTCAAGCTTATGAACATGCGTCAGATTACAATCGCAGCTGTAAATGGTTTTGCACTTGGCGGTGGATGTGAAATCGCTATGGCTTGTGATATCCGTATCGCATCTGACAACGCTATCTTCGGACAGCCTGAGACAGGTCTTGGAATCATTCCTGGATTTGGTGGAACACAGAGACTTGCTCGTTTAGTTGGTATGGGACGCGCTAAAGAGATGATCTTCACATGTGACAACATCGACGCTAACGAAGCTTATCGTATCGGTCTTGTAAATAAAGTAGTTGCCAAGGAAGAGCTTATGGCTACAGCAAAGGCTATGGCTGCTAAGATTATTTCAAAGGGAAGCTACGCAAACTCTGTTGCTAAGGCTGCTATCAACAACGGATATGACATGGATATAAAGAATGCAGTTGAGATGGAAGCAAACCTCTTTGGTGTTGTTAACGACACAAACGATAAAAAAGAAGGAATGGGTGCATTCCTTGAGAAGAGAGCTGCTACACTCACAGATTTCTAATTCAATATATACATACAGCAGCAACCACGGAGTTTTCCGTGGTTGTTTTATTTTTATTCCAGAAAACCTCTGCATTCCTGTAATCTTGCAGAGTTTTTCTATGCTACAAGGAGATCAGTATGAAACACATAAAATTAAAATACCTTTGGATTCTTCTTGGTATTTTTTGTATAATCAATTCAATCTGTGTTAGCGCTTTGGTATCCGGCACCAAATTTTATCTTGTATGGCTTGCAATTTCACTTATTTTTTTTGCACTTGCCATATGTTCTTATCTTAGAATATGGATGAAACTCCCTACTTACGTCCGAAGAATTATCACTATATTCATAATTGCCGGAGCAGCTGTTTTCTTATTTGTTGAAGGCTGTATTCTGAGTTGTTTTAATTATAATGGAAAAGAGAATTTGGACTACATCATCGTCCTTGGTGCTCAAGTATACGAAGATAAGCCAAGCCCTGTTCTGAAATTCAGACTTGATACAGCAATAGATTATCTGAAAGAAAATCCTGATACCAAATGTATTGTAACCGGTGCTCAGGGAATAAATGAACCTTTTACTGAAGCTCAGGGAATGGCAGATTATCTGACAGAAAATGGAATATCTACTGATAGAATCATTCTTGAAAAGGATGCTGTAAATACGGTTGAAAATATATCAAATAGTATTGCTTTGATAAACAATTCTGAGGCCAGTATCGGAATTGTCACAAATAATTTTCATGTTTTTCGCGCAGTTCGCATTGCAAAGAAACAGGGAATTCAAGAAGTCAGCGGAATCGCTGCTCCTTCAACAGTTTTATATCTTCCCAATAATATGTTTAGGGAATTTCTAGCTGTTATAAAAGACTTTGTAAAACATAATATCTAACGTATACTAGGCAAATCGCACAACTTCTCATTTGCAATTTTGTTATTTTCTGACAATTATCATTTATTTTTAATAATTGTCTTGCATTTATATTTTCAGGTGCTATAATAAACACATAAACAACAAGAGAAAAACAAATACCTAAAGAAAGGCGGTACACTCCAATGGGACCATAAGATACAATTAAAAAGTTCTAATATTTCAAAAGAGGAAAACATGGCAAATATAAAAGAAGGAATAAATTGTTAATTCCAATGCCATATGAAAAACAGAATCAAGTAGAAATAAAAGAATGAAACAAACAATAACAAAGCAGAGTAAACTGATATTCAGAATTTGTATATAAATTTTGGAAAAACAAATCAAATAAACATGGAGGAAATAGTCCAATGGACGAAATAGTTTAGAAGGCGGCATCTGATTCAAAAGAAAGATGTCGCCTTTTCAATGTTTTTTATTTTCCAATCACCAATGCGAAATACCCCCATTCCCAAACCATTTCTTCAAAGCAGTTCTCCAGATATTCATAGATATCATCCTCTTCATACCCCATCATCCTGCTTACCAGAACAATATAGCTTCGAACCTGCTGATATTCCAGTTTCCCTTTCGTCTTAAAGTATATAAAACACATATGACGAATCAACGCATATTCTAGTCCAATCCACTGGATACGAATGACCATATCAGATATTTCATAATCGCAATTAACAGTGTCTGCGTATATCTCCTGTGCCAGAAACTTATGAAACAATGGCTGAAACCTATCCCATTCCAGCTCAAATTCATCATCATAGCAAACTTCATTTTCCAGTTCCCTAACATCGTTCATAGCTGCTTCAAGATACTCGGAATACATTCCTTCCCGGCAATAATTCTCAGTCAAATCCAAAAACAACTCATAGCACTCATTATAAGTTTCTATTTTATAAAATGACATACCTTTTATCGTATCAAGAATCTGTCCAATCGCAGCTCTTGCACATTCTACAGTTAGATTTGCATCTCTGTTGAATTCGGATACAATATAGAACACTACAAGCATAGCTTCCTCGCATGACATATTCTCATCCGCAACAATCTCCATGAGTAAACCACGAATCCTAAACAACAAATTGTTTTGATGTTCTAAACCAGACTCTATCAATGAAAACTTCTTTGATTCATTCAGCAAATCTACCACAGCAGGGCAACACGGCATCAAAATATGCTCTACTCTTTCTCCAAACTCATGCTTTTCTCTCGGAAAAACCTGACAGGTTTCCGAGAGCATCTCATCACCATATTGCATTACAAGTCTACATAATTTATCCTCATTTAAAAATGGACACACATGATTCTCGAGTGAAATAACCCGTGTACCATCTTTGTACTGTGTAAATTGCTCAATTTTTTTTCTGCGCGATTTAGTGCCTGCCGGCGTCGGTGTTTGTTTCCATTTATCTGCAGTGTCATCATCCACCGCAATCTTCCACTCCTGACAGCATGTGAAATCGCAGTCTTGTGCTATACAGGTAAATTTATCATAAAACTCTGGTTTGACTATCATCATACTGCCTTCCAAAAATACGCACTATATCCTGGCATCTCAAAAGAGCCATTAAACTCAATCTCTTCGCCACTAATTAAATCAATAAGCTGATTACTTCCAGCATCAAATCCAACTGTATAAGGCTGCTCTATTGCATTGATTGCAACGAACACCTTCTCCCCTTCCCATTCACGAGAAAATACACACTGCTGATTTGTGAGAACAACTGAACGAAAATCTCCATAACAAAGAGCTTTTGAATTCTTTTTTGCCTCAGCAAGCTTTGAAATCCACTCAGTCAGCTCATTAAATTCAGGTTCTTCATAGGAAAGTCGAAGATTAGGATCTCCTTCCTCTTTTTTTCCTGTTGCTCCCCACTCACTTCCATAATAAACACATGGAATTCCCGGCATTCCAAATGCGACAGCATAGATAAGTGGTAAATGCTTTGGATTATTCAATATACTTGCAACACGTGTCACATCATGATTATCCACAAATGACAACAGATGCTTTCCTTTGTATAATGTCCATTGCTCTGGTCCAAACTGTCGTAAAAGTGAATGGTTTATCTCGAACATATTCATTGAATTAAAGCTTGAGTGTAACCCTTTATAACACTCATAATTAGTTACTGAATGCAGCATGCTGTCATTCATAATCTGGTTGTAGTCGCCATGCAATGTCTCTCCCAGCAAAAAGAAATCAGGCTTCAGCTGATTGCAGAACTCGCGGAGTCTTCTCATAAAATCATGGTCAAGACAATAAGCTACATCAAGTCTTAATCCATCAATATCAAACTCCTCAACCCAGCCTTTTATTGCTGAAAAAATATGCTGAATTACATCCTCATTTCGAAGATTCAGCTTAACCAAATCATAGTTTCCTTCCCAGCCTTCATACCATAGTCCGTCATTGTAATTTGAATTGCCGTCAAAAGCTATTCGTCCAAACCAATTTACATATGGTGAATTTTCGCGGTTTTTAAGCACATCCTCAAATGCCCAAAAGCCTCTTCCGACATGATTAAATACACCGTCGAGAACCACCTTAATGTTCTCATCGTGAAGATTTTGGCACACCTTGGCAAAATCCTCATTAGTTCCAAGTCTTGTATCAATTTTCGTGTAATCTCTTGTATTGTATCCATGAGTATCTGACTCAAATACAGGTGAAAAATAAATTGCATTTGCTCCTACTTTTTTGATATGAGGAATCCACTCATTTACTTTTTCTATTCTGTGTTCAAGATTTCCGTCGTTTTCAAATGGTGCCCCACAAAATCCTAATGGATAAATCTGATAAAATACACTTTCATATGCCCACATATTCTGTCCTCCAATTTTTTATTCTCTATTAGTATACCAAAAAAGTACAGGTCATGCACGCAAAACCTGTACTTTTTTCCTATTTTTTCATTTTTCTAATGTTGACCAAAGAACTCTATATCATCAATTGTTCCCCAGCCATCAAGTGTCACTTTATCCGACTGTACAATCTCATCACCGACCTTTATATACAGGTATATATCTGCATCATCGCCTACATCTCCACCCTGCATTTTACCAGTCAATGTATATGTGTCTGCTTTCAAGCCTTCGATTTTCTGTTCAACAGAGAATTCCATATCGCTTGTACTGTAAAAGTGAAGTGCATTCTCTCCTGAGCTGGCGTCAGCGGCTTTGTTCTGAATGTCGGTACAGTTTCCACCTGAAATATATGTAGGAACCCACATCGAATCGTCCGCATCTTCAAAGCTCGGATTTTTTACATAATTAACATTGGCTACTTTGATAAAAGCCTGTACCTTCGTGCCATCTTCGGTCACGCCATCTATTGTATACTCTCCTGCCACATCCACATCGATTTCTGCAAGCTGTTTATCATCCCATGTCACGGCTACGCCATCTGTAACAGACGGGTCATTGTAAATAGCATCCACTTTTTCTGGAAGTTCCAGTGGCTCATGAATGGCACTTTCAATATTTACCTCTTTAAGTGCGAGAACTTCAAGCAGTGCTGTTGCGCCATGGTTGACATATTTAAATACATTTAATGATGATAAGGCCTTGCCATCAAAGTCAAACATTGCCTGATTATCCCATGATGAACCACCATAATACTGACCTGCATCTGCAAGATTTTCTACTTTTTGATATGTATCTTCCACATTATCTATTTCTGTATAATGTACTGCTATTTTTATTTCCTGCTTCTTATCGTCTGAAACGGCACGCACCGCTTTCCTCTTCTGCAATCACACTGGAAACATCCATACCCTTGATAAACTCATCCGAAAGTCCATCTATTGGAGCCACAAATATGTCTGATTCAACTGATTCTGTCGGTAAATCTGGCTGATATGCCTTTTTGCCACATCCTGCAAATACAGCTATTGCCATAGATAATACAAGTGTTATGCTAATTAATCTTTTCTTCATTTCCCCCTCCTTCGCATATTCATATGCGATTCATAATACAATAGTGATACCTATATAATAACTGCGCAACCGCTTTTCCGGTTTTTGATGACATGAGTTGGGGCACTATGGGGGATGGGACTATTGTCGTTGTATATATGATTTGAGGGGATAGTAATATATTTTGTGCGTTTATGTCCTCGCGTTAAGAGGCTCTATATAATTCGCCAGGGTTGTCTATAAGTGACGCTGTCGCTCATATTCGCCGTCCTGGCTCATATTCACTGAAATTGCCGTCCATGGCAATTTCCCAGCTGATATCAAACGAATTATTAAGA
>JAXELM010000274.1:0-2073 GCA_034100525.1 Agathobacter sp. | reverse complement strand
AACCCATTACCGGAAACATGTGGAGATTCTCAAATTTACCTTATATTTACTTTTTTGTCTTTGCGTCATATTCTTCACTATCTTCAGAGATGTAATCCCGGATATTCTTCTGGTCCTTTGCAAAAATCGGGTTAATCCGTAATTTTAACATCTTATTCCCCCACAAGTGCCTTCAGTTCATCCAAATCCAGCCATCCTTCACCGTCTTTCACTGCTTCTTCAGCTTCCTGCAGTTTCATCAAAAGCTTCTTTTCTGCACGATCACGCTCATAGTCTTCAAAATCCATAACCACAAAACGTCCTCTGCCATTCTTAGTAAGATATACAGGTTCTCCTTTGTGGCAGTTCTTCAGGACTTCGTTATAGTTTCTCAAATCAGATACTGGTAATATACTTGCCATATTCTATCAGCTCCTTCCTTTGATTTTGAATTGTTTCTGCTACTTCTATTATACACAAAAAGCTGTAAAATTCAACGTGGATTTTTACAGCTTTTCATAACATTTTTAGTTTTGTCACCTAATTAATATTTTATCTTTCTTTTTCTTCCCCAAACTCTATTACTGAATTAGCCTTTTTGTAAATATCTATTCCCATTTTACTTTCTACTAATCCACAAATAATACCCATTAAAATCTGAATTTCTTCATGATTTATAATACTTTCTGTTGTAATATTTCCTACAGTTATAGTTACAAAACCACATGACAAAAAAAGTTCAAATATCAGAGAGCATATTCCAATATATATCAATCTAATAATTGGCTCCACCATATCTTTTTCTATAAGTGACATATCCTCAAATTCAAGCTGGAATTTTCTTGCACCATATGATACCCATGCACCGACCATTGCGCCAAGCCATGTATACCCCATCATACAAAAAACATTGTTTCGTAAAAAACAAAATAATATGCCCATTGCACATCCAAACAATGCTGACAAAATCATGGCGGTAATACCTAATCTTTTCATATATTGATTTTTTATTCGTTTACCCTCAATATGTAGCATTTCCGCTTTTAACTTTTCTAATGCAATCATTGCCATTTCAGGTTGTGCGCCATGTTCTGGAACCAAGCCCACTTGAGCAAGATTTAATAGTTTCTTAAAATATTTTCTTTTAGTCTCGTCAGACGTTTTATCTAATGCTTTAAGAACATTACAAGTACTCTCTACTTCTGAATATAGCAAACTTTGTTCTTCTGGCACATTATCCTCAACATCCGGTCGAAGATCACACTTTATATCAAATTGTTCATCTTCGTTTTCATATACAACAAAATATCCCTTCATTCTATAATGGTCTCCCGCATGCTCTACACACTTTGTCAGATAATGATAATGAATGTTCTAGCTTTCCATCAATTATCCCACTTAGCGATTGCAGTTCTCTTAATAATTGAATTTCTGAATCTGATTTATTGCTTTTCACCAATAATTCCATTTTTAACTTTCTAAGTTCTCTATAATCCATATTTATAACCTCCTTCCACATGTTGGGCATACACTTGTAGACAAAGATAGGCTTTCTAATAGAACCCCTTGGATTGCATCCATCTCATTCAGTTCTTCCAATAATGCTTCTTTATCAATATTAATTTCATTTTTTCCTTCTTCTAATTGTCTTTTAAGTTCCTTTAGCTGTGGTGCTAACATTTATTTTTCCTCCCCATTAATTTTCTTTCGGAATCGGTGGCATATCAGGAAATAATTGCTTCATATCATCTACAGCTCCTGCTTTAACCCATTCAGCCATTCCTGCTTTCCACACCAAACTCTCCGATGTAAACTGGCCTGTAGTCTTCATTTGCTTCAACGCACTAAGATCATATGGTCCTGTTGCCTGTCCATCTATCGCAACATAATATGTAACACCTGGAACTGGGGGTGGTGTCATCCCATTTTGCACTGGTTGATTCATTCCTGCCATCATGTTATTCATAGAACCAGCTATGTTCTGTCCTACAGCACCACCAACAGCCATACTTGCCATCATAGCTGCCATATTAAAACCATCTCCACCACCAGAAAGATTCACATTTCCAGCACCATTAGCTCCCATTTTACCAA
>JAXELM010000185.1:0-29900 GCA_034100525.1 Agathobacter sp. | reverse complement strand
CCGGCGTTCCGACGCCCATTAAATAGGTCGGTTTATCCTTCGGCAAAAATGGGACGGTCTCTTCAATAATATGATACATCTCCTCATGTGTCTCACCAACAGCAAGTCCGCCGATTGCATATCCATCCAGCTGCATCTCTGAAATCTGTTTTGCATGGTCACGCCTGATGTCAGCATAAACGGCTCCCTGGTTGATTCCAAACAAAAGCTGGTCGGGATTTACTGTATCTTCTAAGCCATTTAATCTTTTCATTTCCGCTTTGCATCTGTCAAGCCATCTGGTCGTGCGCTCTACGGAAGCCTGCACATAACTACGCTCCGCTTTTGCAGAAGGACACTCATCAAACGCCATCGCAATCGTACTGCCGAGATTGGACTGTATCTGCATACTCTCTTCCGGTCCCATAAATATCTTAGCTCCATCTATATGCGAATTGAAATACACTCCTTCTTCCTTGATTTTTCTAAGTCCAGCAAGTGAGAAAACCTGAAATCCGCCTGAATCTGTAAGTATTGGTCTGTCCCACACCATGAATTTGTGAAGTCCGCCTACCTCTTTTATAAGCTTATCCCCAGTTCTTACGTGAAGATGATATGTGTTGGACAACTGCACCTGACATTTGATATCCTTCAAATCCTCAGTAGATACAGCTCCCTTTATAGCCCCCACTGTTCCTACATTCATAAAAACAGGAGTCTGTATATCGCCATGCACTGTATGAAAGGTCGCTCTTTTAGCTTCCCCTTCTTGTTTTAATAGTTCATATTTTGCCATTTAATCACCCAAATTTTCTTTCTATTATTTAATCTTTCTCAGAATACCACAAGATTCTTGACTCGGCAACACAACTTTACATATAATATCACTTAAGAAAATAATTTTAGGAGGCACTTATGGCCGGATCATCATTTGGAAATATATTTAAAATAACTACATGGGGAGAATCTCATGGAAAAGGAGTCGGCGTCGTGGTTGATGGTTGCCCTGCCGGTATTCCTTTATGCGAAGAAGATATTCAAATCTATTTAAATAGAAGAAAACCGGGACAGTCTAAATTCACTACTCCTCGTAAGGAAGATGATGCTGTCGAAATTTTATCCGGTGTTTTTGAAGGTAAAACAACAGGCACACCAATCTCAATGGTTGTATGGAACAAGAATCAGTTATCAAAAGATTATAGCGAAATAGCTTCTTATTACAGACCTGGTCATGCCGATTTTTGTTTTGATGAAAAATACGGATTCAGGGATTACAGAGGTGGCGGTCGTTCTTCCGGACGTGAAACTATTGGACGCGTTGCTGCCGGTGCAATCGCTGCAAAGCTGTTAAAGGAGCTCGGAATCGAAATTCTTACTTACACAAAAGCAATCGGTCCTGTAGAAATTGACAGTTCCCGATTTAATCCAAAAGAAATAAAAAATAATGCTTTGTACATGCCCGATTCTGTTGCTGCATCACAGGCGCAGGCTTATCTGGAAGAATGCTTAAAAAACAGAAATTCAGCCGGCGGTGTTGCAGAATGCATTATCACTGGAGTGCCCGTAGGACTTGGCGAGCCTGTATTTGATAAGATAGACGCCAATCTTGCAAAAGCAATTATGTCAATCGGGGCTGTTAAAGGCTTTGAGATAGGTGATGGCTTTGCAGTAGCAGCCTCTACCGGTCTTACTAACAATGATGCTTTTGTCATTTCAGACAAGGGAACTGTTACAAAAGAGACAAATCATTCAGGAGGTACTTTAGGAGGAATGACAGATGGTTCTGATATTATTTTCAGAGCAGCATTTAAACCAACACCTTCCATTGCATCAACACAGCATACGGTCAACAAATCTGGCGAAAATATCGACATCAATATCAAGGGACGTCACGACCCTATAATCGTTCCTCGAGCAATAGTAGTCGTTGAGGCAATGGCCGCACTTGTCATAGCGGATGCACTTTTAGTCAACATGTCTTCTCAGATAGACAAAATAAAAGATTTCTATAATTAACCTTTATCCCCTTTTTACATATACTGTTAAAAAGGGGATTTTATGTGTGGAATAGCAGGTTTTTGTGATTTCAAACGAAATCTTCTTCAGGAAAAAATATGCAATACAAACATTCTAAAGAAAATGCATAGTTGTTTATCTCATCGCGGAAGCGATAACTTCGGAGTATACCTTTCTAAAATTGCCGGTTTATCTCACGCACGACTAAGCATAAGAGATATAAACGGCGGAAACCAGCCAATGATAAAGAAAATCCATGATAAAGAATATGCCATCTGCTATAATGGCGAGATTTACAAT
The DNA here is from genome assembly GCA_034100525.1 of Agathobacter sp. GTDB lineage: Bacteria > Bacillota > Clostridia > Lachnospirales > Lachnospiraceae > Roseburia. The sequence continues at coordinate 27,605 of JAXELM010000185.1, read as the reverse complement.
TGTAATGAATTAAAATCCAGACTAGAGAAAAAAGGATATGAGTTTGTCACAACCTCTGACACTGAGGTCGTACTCTATTCTTATATTGAATATGGTGCCTCTTTTGTTACACAATTAAATGGTATATTTGCTTTTGCAATCTGGGATGATTCAGCAAAACAGCTTTACCTGTGTCGTGACAGAGTTGGTGTCAAACCGCTCTTCTATTATTCTAAAGCTGAAACTTTTGTATTCGCATCGGAGCCAAAAGCAATTTTTACCTATCCATCCATCTCTCCTGAAATCAATATCGAAAGTCTCAGACAGATAATCGGTATCGGACCGGCACGAACTCCAGGGCATGGATATTTTTCTAATATCAGGGAAGTTCTTCCTGGCCATTATTTGATTATTAGTCAATACGGCATTTGCGACCACGAGTACTGGAATCTTGTTTGCGATGAGCATTCAGACTCGTATGAACAAACTGTAGAAAAAGTGTCTTTCCTTGTCCGAGACAGCGTAGAACGTCAAATGGTATCTGACGTACCAGTATGTACTTTCCTATCAGGCGGCCTGGATTCATCTATAGTTACTGCTCTGGCATTTAAGCATATGGAAAAAAATAATAATACTCTAAACACTTTTTCATTTGATTTCACTGACAATGATTTATACTTCGAGTCAAACTTATTCCAACCTGAAAGAGACCTTCCATATGTAAATATAATGCTTAAGAAATATGCAACAAATCACACTTACCTCGAGTGCGACCAGACTCAGCTTTTTAACTGCCTGTTTGATGCAGTAGATGCTAAAGACATGCCGGGAATGACAGATGTAGAGGCATCACTTTTATATTTTTGCTCTATCGTCTCCAAATCCAACAAAGTTACATTGACAGGCGAATGTGCCGATGAAATCTTCGGCGGCTACCCATGGTTCTATCGCGAAGAGCTTATGAATTCAGATGGTTTTCCATGGTCTTATGATATCTCTGCACGAACGGTCCTTTTAAATGACAGCTGGACTAAAAGACTTGACCTTGAAAACTATTCCCACGATACTTATCTGACGTCCATAAATCAGTCACCTATTATGCCATCAGAAAATAAAATAGAACGTCGCCGTCGACAAATTGCATACCTCAACATCAAATGGTTCATGCAAACACTTCTCGACAGAATGGACAGAACAAGTATGTACAGTGGTCTCGAAGCGCGAGTTCCATTTGCTGACCATCGTATTATCGAATATGTATTCAATGTTCCCTGGGAAATGAAATATCAGAATGGAGTTGAAAAAGCACTTCTGCGTGATGCAACCAAAGATTTACTTCCAGAAGAATTAATAACACGAAAAAAGAGCCCATATCCGAAGACATATCATCCCGGATACGAAGCTCTGCTCAAACGAAAATTATTAGAAATAATTAATGACCAGACATCACCTATCATTGATATTTTATCAAAGGAAAAAGTCTATGACTTTATCAATTCAAAGTCAAACTATAAAAGACCTTGGTTTGGTCAGCTTATGGCAGGTCCACAGCTTATGGCATATTACATCCAGCTCGACTACTGGATGCGTAAATACAAGCTTGAGCTTCCATAATTATTCTTTGTTTATTCTAAAGAGATATCACCGTCTTCTTCTCTTCTTCTCAAAATATCATATTCGTCGAGTTCAATTCCCAAATCGACGTAGAAGATTTGCTTTGGATGTGGGCAGGACTGTATTTCCTGTCCTTCCTCATCCTTTAACGCCTTCACAGTAACTAATATATTGTCACCATTTGGCTTCATAACTTCTATTTCCTCACCTACAGAGAATTTGTTTCTCTGTTCAATTCTATACATACCCTCCTCATTCTTAGAACCTACAATGCCAAGATATGTATATCCTTTCTCATAAGTATTGTTATCATATATCTGAGTCTCCTCAGAAGGCTTTCCATAAAAGAAACCTGTCGTAAACTGTCTGTAAGTACAACTTGTAATCTGTTCAAGATACCATGGCATATTCTTCTCATACTCTTCTGGTGATTTCAAATAATCATCAATAGCCTTTCTATATGTTCTGGCTACTGTAGCAACATATAAAGCAGTCTTCATTCTTCCTTCAATCTTGTAGCTGTCAATTCCAGCATCAATCAGGTCCGGAATATGCTCTATCATACAAAGGTCTTTGGAATTGAAGATGTATGTTCCTCTTTCATTCTCATATACAGGCAAATATTCGCCCGGTCTCTTTTCTTCCACTACTGCATACTTCCATCTGCATGGATGCGTACATGCTCCCTTATTTGCATCTCTTCCTGTAAAATAATTTGAAAGCAGGCATCTGCCGGAATATGAGATACACATTGCTCCATGTATAAATGTCTCAATCTCCAAATCGTCTGGAATATTCTGCCTTATTTCCTTGATTTCTTTAAGCGATAGCTCTCTTGCACTTACAACTCTTGTCGCACCAAGTTCATGCCAGAATCTGTAAGTGCCATAGTTTGTATTATTCGCCTGTGTACTCACATGGCGTTCTATTTCAGGACAAACCTCTTTAGCAATCATAAATATCGCAGGGTCAGCAATTATAAGTGCATCCGGTCTGTCAGGCTTTAGATTATTCAATTCCTCAAAATAAGTCCTTACACCATCCAAATCATAGTTGTGAGCAAGTATATTAGCTGTAACATAAACTCTCACCCCATGCTCATGTGCAAATGCAATACCTTCTGCCATCTCCTCAATAGAAAAGTTCTTGGCTTTTGCCCTGAGTCCAAAAGCTTCTCCTCCTATGTAAACAGCATCAGCACCATAAATAACTGCAATTTTTAATACTTCCAGACTACTTGCTGGAACAAGTAATTCTATATCTCTCATAATTCTTCCTAACTATTTCGTCTTTGTACTTACAGTAATCCCATCTCCTATAGGAAGTACTGCTGTCACCAAATCATCCCTGTGCGTAAGTTCATAAAGATATTCTCTCATTCTCTTATATATCGTCCTGTTTCTTCTTTCAACAATATAATGGGACTCTATTATATCTCCATCCTGAAGTACATTGTCCGACACAAGCACTCCATCTACCGCAAGCAGCCTAAGTACGTCATCCATAAAGTTAATATACTGACCTTTGGCCGCATCCATGAAGATTAAATCGAACTGTTCTGTCAGAGTCGGCAGAATTTCGGCCGCATCGCCCTCTAACAGAGTAATTTGATTTGATTTCTGTGCAAACTCAAAATTCGCACGCGCAATCGGTATTCTCTTATCATAATTCTCTATCGTTACAATACTACAATCCTTCGGACCATATTCAGCCATCAAAATCGCAGAAAAACCAACCGCTGTTCCCACTTCGAGAATACGCATTGGTTTTTGCATAGCAAGTAACAGCTTAAGGAAACTCTGCATCTCTTTTCTGATTATTGGAACATAAGTCTCTTTCGCCTTTTGCTCTATCTCATCAAGCTGCTTTGTATTTCCCTGATCCAGCGAATTGATGTAGGTAACAAGTCTCTCATCAACTATCACTATTACTCCGCCTCTGTCGTTTGTACTGCCTGTGTGCTCACCGCTTCTGTTGCAGACTCTGTTGATTCTGTTCCCTCCGTTGATGTCGCCATCAAAACAATCATATCCTTTGGAGTCATAGATGTATTAAGTGTATAAACTCCCGGTATAATTTTTCCTGAGTATGCTGATAATTTCAGCTGCAGATAAAACAGTCTTGAATCTCTAACAAGCCCCTTCTCCTCAAGAATGACACCCAGCTCTTTCTCAGATGTATCATCTTTAACCTGAACAAGGACATCCTTTCCCGGGGGATTGTCAATTGCACTTTCAGTAAATACCCTGTATCCAAAATCAAATCCCAGTCCGCTAAGATTGATTGCAGCATATACTATCAAAAGTACAACCAGTATACCAAATGCAATTTTAATAAACTTAAACAAAACCTTGTTAAGATCCATCTTCTACTCCTAAACTTCCATAATAATTGGCATAATCATCGGACGACGCTTAGTTTCCTTCCATACGAAATCGCCTAAAGAATCCTTAACATCTGTCTTTATCTTACTCCAATCAGTAATTCCTCTGTCCATGCAACGCTCCATAGTTGCATTCAAGACTGCCTGAGCCTCATCCATAAGACTTTCCGAATTACGAACATAAACAAAGCCTCTTGATACAATGTCAGGACCTGCAAGTACCTGTCCCGAACCACTTTCAAGTGTCATTACAACAATTATGATTCCATCTTCTGCCAGTCTTTGTCTGTCACGAAGAACAATATTTCCTACGTCTCCCACTCCAAGTCCGTCAACCATGATATTGCCTACCTGGACTTTTCCTGTGACCTCTGCACCGTCCTCATCTATCTCAAGCACATCGCCTGATGATAAAATCTTAATATGGTCCGGTTCAATTCCAAGCTCTTCAGCTATCTTCGCCTGCGCTACAAGATGCTTGTATTCTCCATGTACCGGAATCGAAAACTTAGGATTAACAAGCGAATAAATCAGCTTGATATCTTCCTGACACGCATGTCCTGAAACATGAACATCCTGAAAAATAACATCTGCGCCCTTCATCATGAGCTCGTTAATAATATCTGTAACAGACTTCTCATTTCCAGGTATCGGATTTGAACTGAAAATAATAGTATCATTCGGCTTGATAGATACCTTTCTATGCATTCCATTTGCCATTCGCGAAAGTGCCGCCATCGATTCACCCTGACTACCTGTTGTGATGATAACAGTCTGCTCATCCGGGTAGTTCTTCAACTGGTCAACATCTATCAAAATATTGTCTGGCAATGTAAGATATCCCAGCTGCGAAGCAATAGAAATAATATTTACCATACTTCTTCCTTCGATAGCTACTTTTCTTCCAAACTTCTCTGCCGAATTTATAATCTGCTGTACACGGTCAACATTTGATGCAAATGTTGCGATGATAATTCTCGTATTCTTATGATCTGCAAAAATATTATCAAGTGTCTTTCCAACTGATTTCTCTGAGAGTGTAAATCCTGGTCTCTCAGCATTTGTACTATCACATAATAATGCAAGTACACCCTTCTTACCAATTTCACCAAATCTCTGAAGATCAATTGCATCACCGAATACAGGTGTATAATCAATCTTAAAATCTCCAGTATGAACGACAATTCCTGCAGGAGAATAAATTGCAAGTGCAGCCGCATCCTGAATACTATGATTAGTCTTGATAAATTCAACTCTGAAGCATCCAAGATTAATATGCTGTCCGTATTTAACAACTTTTCTCTTAACTTTTCCAAGCATATCATGCTCTTCAAGCTTATGCTCGATAATACCAATTGTAAGCTTTGTCGCATAAATAGGAACATTGATATCTCTAAGCACATATGGGATTGCACCTATATGATCCTCATGTCCATGAGTGATAAAAAATCCTTTGACCTTGTCAATATTCTCCTTAAGATATGTCACGTCCGGAATAACTAAATCAATTCCAAGCATATCATCCTCTGGAAATGAAAGACCGCAATCCACAACAATAATACTGTCTTCATATTCAAAGGCAGTAATATTCATTCCTATCTGCTCTAAACCGCCTAAAGGAATGATTTTCAACTTACTATTCTGTTTTTTTTCTTTTTTCAAACTAATCCCTCCGTCTTTTAAATTCTCACGAGTGCGCCTCTTAAATCCATCATTAATATTCAAGCGCTGTCTCTTCGTCCGTAAGCTCTGAGAATATTTTAGCAAGTGCGAGAAATTCTACTTCATCCTCAACCATTTGATAAAATATCTCATCATCTTCGGTTTTAATCTCTTTTAATATATATGCCTCGCTATCGCCTTCTTCGTCTCCCTCGGAAACAAGGACATATTTTACTCCATTAAGCTGTGTCTCCTCTTCTACAGCAAATTCCACTGTCTCATTTGTCTCTGAATCAGTAAAAGTGATTTTCTCCATAAAAATCTCCTATTATTTTATTTAGCCTGATTGTGCAAATAATCCAAATATCCCTGCAATATAAAAATCGCAGCAATTTCATCCACAAATTCCTTGCGATGTTCTCTGCGAATACCAGTTTCCATCATAGAACGATCCGCTGCAACAGTCGTAAGTCTTTCATCCCACAAAACAACTTCCAGGCCAGTGCGTTTAATAAGCATGTCCTGGAATTCTTTTGTTTTCTCACAGCGTTCGCCTTCAGTATTATTCATATTCTTCGGATAGCCAAGTACAATCTTCTCTACGCCATACTCAGTAACAAGTTCGTCGATACGCGCCAAAGTCTGTCGAAGCTTGCCCGGCTTTTCCCTTCTTATTATCTCTACGCCCTGTGCTGTAATAAGAAGTTCGTCACTCACGGCAACTCCAACTGTCTTTGAGCCAAAATCTAAACCTAAAATACGCATAATTAATCCCACAAATTGTTCTCAATATACGTCTTGAGAACTTCCTCTACCAATTCATCTCGCTCAACTTTCATAATCAGACTACGCGCATTATTATGGCTGGTAATATATGTCGGATCTCCAGACATAATATAGCCCACTATCTGATTGACAGGATTATATCCTTTCTCACTGAGTGCCTGATATACCATCTTGAGTATATCCTTCACCTGTATCATCTGTTCTTTTTCAACTGTAAAATATTGTGTGTTATTTAAATTCTCCATTTGTTCACGCCCTTGCTTTTACTTGTACAACAAGCTCTGTCCTATTATTTTAAACGATAACAGAAAAAAATACAAGCCTATTTTCCCATTTAGAGCACACTCATCTCATATACTTCGTTGGACAAACGACCTGTTATCTGTCCCTCCTTCAGAACATTCTCAAGGTTCTCATTTGTTTTTACAGCTATCTTTACATATTCTTTGGTATATCCCACAAAATATTCTTCACCATCAATAATATTTTTTTCTTCAAACAATACTTCCTGCGTTGAACCAATATAATAGTCTCTGAATTCTCCCGACATCCGCTCGCCCTGTTCTATCAGTATTGTGCTTCGCTTTGTCTTCACATCTTCAGGTACCTGATTTGGCATTGCAGCTGCTCTCGTACCCTGACGCTTTGAATATTTAAATATATGCATTTCATAGAAATGAATTCTCTCAAGAAATGCTTTTGTAATTTCAAACTCCTCGTCATCTTCTCCCGGAAAACCTACAATGACATCCGTTGTAATTGCCGGATGCTCATAATACTTTCTAAGAATCCCGCAGCCTTTTGCATACTCATCCGCAGTATATTTTCTGTTCATTCTCGCAAGAGTGGCATCACATCCACTTTGCAGGGACAGATGAAAATGAGGACACAATTTCGGAAGCTTTGATATCTGTGATACAAATTCTTCTGTAATCAGTCTAGGTTCCAATGAACCAAGTCTTATTCTCCTGATACCTTCAATTTTGTGGACCTCCTCTATCAGATGTATAAGAGTGTCGCCTGTGTCCACTCCATAAGAGCTTAAATGTATTCCTGTGAGAACCACTTCCTTAAAGCCATTATCAGATAACGCTCTTACTTCTTTTAGAACGCTTTCAATACTTCTGCTTCGTACCCTTCCACGTGCGTATGGAATTATACAATAACTGCAGAACTGATTACATCCGTCTGATACCTTGATAAACGCTCTGGTATGCTCTGCCGTCTGAGTCAGAAAAAGTTCTTCGTATTCCTGCTTTTCATTGTTTATATCTACAACATCTGTATTATCAGATTTATCTGCAATATATGCATTAATTCTGTCAACAAGCTCATGCTTTTTGTTGTTTCCGATTACAATGTCAATTGCAAGGTCTTCAAGAACTTCCTGCTCTTTTACCTGCACATAACAGCCTGTCGCAACTACAATCGCATCAGGATTTTGTTTTCTGGCGCGATGAAGCATCTGTCTTGACTTTCTATCGGCCATGTTGGTAACAGAACATGTATTTATCACATACACATCAGCTTTATCGCCAAATGGAACTATCTCATATCCTGCATCTACCAACATCTGTTGCATGGCTTCTGTCTCGTATGCATTGACCTTACAACCTAAATTATGTAATGCTGCTTTTTTCATTTTTCACTCCCAAATAATTGACTTTTTCTGTAAAAACCTTTACTATCAGATATAGATATCTAAAGTAATTAAGGAGGTTTTCTTATGAAAACAGTACAAATTTCTTTAAACTCAATTGGAAAAGTAAAATCATTCGTTAATGCAATCTCTCAGTTTGACTTCGATTTTGACTTAATCTCCGGAAGATACGTAATTGACGCTAAGTCTATTATGGGAATCTTTAGCTTGGACTTATCTAAGCCAATCGACTTAGCAATACATACAGAGACAAATCTTGATGAAATCATGGAAGTATTAAAGCCATACATCATCGAGTAATTGACATTCCAATAGAGTGTTATAAAGCGTTAAACCATTGGTTTAACGCTTTTATTTTATTCTGCATCAACCATTATCACTTCTGTTGTTTCTATTGCAGTCTTTACAAGGTCATCTATCACATCCTTTAGTTTTTCCTCAGACTTTTTAATATATGCAATATTTGGTTTTGTAACAGGATGTTTTGCTACAAATATAGTACAGCAGTCTTCAAATGGCAGAATAGAAGTCTCATAAGTATCTATTTTCTCAGATATCTTTACAATGTCCTGTTTGTCCATTGCAATTAATGGTCTGTAAACCGGCAATGTACATACCTCATTTGTCGCTGCAAGGGACTGCATAGTCTGAGATGCCACCTGTCCTATACTCTCACCTGTAATAAGGCCAAGACACTTATCCTCTTTGGCAAAATGCTCAGCTATCTTCATCATGTAACGACGCATAATTATCGTAAGCTCATCATGCGGACACTTCTCATAGATAGCAAGCTGAATATCCGTAAAATTAACTACATTAAGCTTGATTGGACCTGCGTATCTTGCCACTTTTGCAGCAAGGTCGACTACCTTCTGCTTTGCTCTCTCGCTTGTATACGGTGGTGCGTGGAAATATGTAGCCTCAAGTGTTACTCCTCTTTTAGCAATCATGTAACCTGCAACAGGACTATCAATTCCTCCTGATAACAAAAGCATTCCCTTTCCAGCTGTACCAAGAGGCATTCCCTTTGGACCTTCAAGCTCTACTGAATAAATATAAATCATAGGTCGAATTTCAATATTGATTACAACCTCCGGATTATGCACATCTACTTTGATATCAGGATATGCCTCTAAAAGCTTCTCACCAATAGCTGCATTTATCTCCATTGATGTCATAGGATAATTCTTGCGCGCTCTTCTTGCGTTTACTTTGAATGTGAAATTCTTCTGTGGATATGTCGCTTCCACAAAATCAATCACGTCTTTTGCAAGCTTGTCAAAACCCTCATCCTCAACTACAACTACCGGTGCAATACCAACAATACCAAATACTCTCTGAAGTGTACTTACTGTCTCATCATAATCATAGTCACCGTCTGCATCGACATATATACGTCCATTCTCTTTTCTTACAACGAACTCTCCATCTACATTTCGCAGCTGATATCTGATGTTCTCAACAAGTGCATCCTCAAAAATATATCTGTTTTTACCTTTAATCGCGATTTCTGCGTATTTTATTAGAAATGTCTTATACATCTATTACTCCTCTATTTTCTGGTATATTTTTGTAACATTGGAATAAGTTCTCCCATCGTACTGGTCGCATATAAAATCTCTTCTTCTGTTGTATCCACACAAAAGCTAAATCTTATCGTCGAATCAAGCAAAGAATTATCAAGTCCAATCGACTTAAGTGTTGAACTGATTGCCGGCTTGTTTGATGAACATGCGCTTCCAGCTGATACATATATCTGTTTATCCTCTAACGCATGAAGGATAACCTCTGCACGTACACCCTTTATACTTACACTCACAATATGTGGTGCACTGTCTCTTCCTGTCAGACCATTTACAGTAACACCTGGGATTTCTAACACCCTGGATATAAATAATTCTTTGAGCTTATACAAATGCTCAATCTTGTCCTCAAAGTCGGTGTATATCTGTTCACAGGCAATGCCAAGACCAGCAATTGCCGGTACATTCTCAGTTCCGGAGCGCATACCGTTTTGCTGTCCACCTCCGAATATTATAGGCTTTATCTTGGTCTTTTCTCTTATATACAAAAATCCACTTCCCTTTGGACCGTGAATCTTATGCCCACTGACAGAAAGCATATCACAATTAATCTTCGATGGTCTTATAATCATTTTTCCATATGACTGAATTGCGTCAACATGAAAAAGTATTGGATGGTCAAATGATTTAATTATCCTGCCTGCCTCTTCTATTGGCTCTATTGCTCCAATCTCATTATTAATATGCATAATCGATACTAATATAGTATCATCTCTTATGCTGTCTTTTAATTCATCAAGGGATATCTGACCATTCTCGTCAACACTCAGATAAGTAATATCAAATCCATTTTCTTTTAAAAACTCCATTGGATTTGATACAGAAGCATGCTCTATACCAGTTGTGATAATATGCATGCCAGCTCTTTTATTTGCCATTGCAGCTCCAATAATTGCAAGATTATTGGATTCTGTTCCACCCGATGTAAAAAATATCTCTTTATCTTTTACTTTCAGTGTCTTTGCTATTTTCTTTTTGGCACTTATTATCTCATTTTCTGCTACTATTCCCTTCATATGAAGAGATGATGGATTTCCATACAAATCCGTCAGCATCTCTACCATCTTGTCACTTGCTTCCTTACAACATCTGGTTGTTGCAGAATTATCAAGATACGCTTCCATATTTTCTCCTTTATTCGTCTAATTCATATACAAGCATCGATAATGTTGCAAGACCTGCAGTCTCTGTTCTAAGAATTCTTCTTCCAAGACTAATTCTGTGCATGTTCTTTGCCTCATCAACTTCTGCAATCTCAGTATCAGCAAATCCACCTTCCGGTCCAACAACTATACCAATACTTTTTCCTTTTTCAATTCCTGAAATAATTTCCCTGGTAGCCTGCATACCACGCTCATTCTCATATGGAACTAATACCGTATCCAGTTCTTTGGCTTTTTCAAAAACCATCTTCCAGCTTATTGGCATATGCACACTTGGAATAACGGAACGTTTTGACTGCTTGGCTGCACTTTCAGCTATAAGCTGCCACCTTTTTATCTTGTTTGCCGCCTTCTTCTCATCAAGCTTTACTACACAGTTCTTCATCGCAACAGGAATTATCTCTTTTATTCCGAGCTCCACAGCTTTTTGTACTATAAGCTCCATCTTATCGCCTTTCGGCAACCCCTGAAACAGATATATGTCATTTGAAAGCTCTGTACCATTCTCGTCTGTTTCGTCGATAACAGCACATACTTCATCCTTCGATATACTCTCAATATGACAAAAATAATCCCGTCCCGAACCATCACTTATCCTGACATTGTCACCAGGCTTCATCCGAAGGACATTCCCAATATGATTGACATCGGGACCATTTATATATATTTTCTCATCACAGACCTGCTCATCAGCTACAAAGAATTGATACATGTCCTATTCCTTTCTTGCTGTAATGTTCACCCATTCACCCTGATGATTAATCTCAACAATCGTAAGTCCGGCATTCTCTATTGCCTCTTTTACATCATTCTCTCTGAAATCAATTATGCCTGATGTGATAAAATATCCACCCTGCTTTAATCTGTCAGGAATTACCGGTGCCATAGGAATTATAACATCTGCAAGTATATTTGCAACAACGATTTCATATTCCTGCGTTCCAACTTTTTCCTGCAGTTTCGTATCATCTATCAAATTACCGACATAAAACTCTCCGAGTGATGCATCAAGGTGATTTACCTGCATATTATCTCTTGTAGAAATCATACAATCCTTATCAAGGTCTGTACCAACTACCGCTCTTGCACCAAGCTTTAACGCAACTATAGATAAAATACCACTTCCACAGCCTACATCTAACACCTTTGGCGAGCCGCCCTTTATATACTTTTCAAGCTGTCTGATACAAAGCTGTGTAGTCTCATGTTTACCAGTTCCAAATGAGATACCAGGATCTATCTCTATAAGCAATTTATCTTTATCTTCGTCTTTTAAGTCTTCCCATGTAGGTTTTATCAGAATATCATCAATGGTAAATGATGTAAAATATTTCTTCCAGTTATTTATCCAATCTAAATCCTCTGTCTCAGAAGATGTAATCACACCAGAGCCAACATCGACCATACTTCTTAAGTCTTCTAAACCAATCTTTACACGCTTAAGAATCTCAGTCTGGTCTGAACCATCATCCTCAATATAAAAGCTTACATGACTTATCCCTTCATCCGGTGGAAGTTCAGGAAGGAAATCTATAAACATATCCGCCTGATCTTCTTTGGTAAGCGGTATATTATCCTCGATTTCTATGCCTTCAATCCCAAGTTCCATAAGCATACTGCTCATAAAATCCTCTGCCGCTGTAGTAGTTTCAATAGTATATTTTTTCCACTTCATATCTCTCCACCTTCCTAAACAGTAGAAAAGGACCCTGCACCAATTATCAGGTACTTTAGGTCCTTTTGTAATACAATATTAAACAAAAACTTTGCTCAGATGATCGTACTCCCTGTTAATCTCCTGTATAGTGTCATTATCACCATCGAGATTGTCAGGATGATATATCTTTATAAGATCTTTATACCGCTTCTTAAGTGACTGTTTGCTGCCAACACCACAGAAGAATAAATCTCCTCTGACAATGTTTTTCTCCGTATCAGGCGCAGAATCCCTACGCTCAAAGTCGTTTACCCTGCTGTAAAACTCTTTCTTGCGCTCCATCTGCTGTTTCTCAGTTGCAAGCTTTACAAGCTCTTCTTCTAAAATCTTCACCTTCATATCAAACAATCTCTGCTGTTGTTCTAATCTGCGGTCTTCAATTTCCATTCGCCTTGTGAACTCTAGTTTATCTCTTTCTAGTTTACGTCTCTGTTCATCTAATGCTTTACGTTCCTGTTCAAGCGTCATCGCACTAACTCCCATAACTAAAACCTAAATCGTAAATATAGTACCTACACATATCCCTATGATACAATATTTTGTGGTATTTTGCTATAGTACTTTTTACTCATTTAGATATACATTTGAGTTATGTACTGCAACGCTTATTATAAATCTTATAAATTTTATAAGTCCTCAAGTGTATCTTTTATTTTGTCCATGAAGCCTTTTTTCTTCGGTGCAGCAGTAGATGCGCCACCTTCTTTAGTTAATGAGCCCCCTGAAAGTGCATCGAACTGCTTGAGTGCTTCTTTTGCTTCTTTAGAAAGATTTGTAGGTGTTGATACAATAAGAGTGACATAATGATCTCCTCTTATATCCTTATTTCTTGTAGAAGGTACACCTTTTCCTTTCAGGCGTATACGAGTTCCCGTCTGCGTACCAGGTGCTACAGTATAAATAATATCTCCATCAACAGTCTTTATTCTTACATCTCCACCAAGTGTAGCAATTGCAAATGAAATAGACGCTTTTGAGAATATGTTCATGTCCTGACGCTCGAAATTAGGATTTCTTCCTACAATAACTTCTACAAGAAGATCTCCCCTCGGTCCGCCGTTTCTACCCGGTTCACCATAATCTCTTACTCTTACACACTGTCCATTGTCAATACCCGCAGGGATATCTACGGTTTTCTTAACCTTCTTGTTTATATAACCAGTTCCATGACATGATGGACATTTCTCTTTGATTACTTTACCTGAGCCCTGGCACTCCGGACATGTCTGTACATTCTGCATAGTTCCAAAAAGTGACTGTGTAGTATATACAACTTTTCCTTTTCCACCACACTTAGTACATGTTTCCTGGCTTGTTCCAGGCTTAGCACCATTTCCACCACAAGTAGAACATGTCTCCTTGTAATTAAATTCGATCTCCTTTGAGCATCCAAATACAGCTTCTTCAAAAGTAATTCTCAGACTGAGTCTGACATTTGAACCTTTCATAGGTCCATTGTTTGCTGAACTTCTTCTTCCGCCACCAAACAAATCTCCAAAGATATCTCCGAAAATATCTCCCATGTCCATGCCGGAAAAATCAAATCCGCCAGCACCACCTGCACCACCTTCAAATGCAGCATGACCAAACTGGTCATACTGTCTTCTCTTTTCAGGATCACTTAGTACAGCATATGCTTCCTGACACTCTTTGAATTTTTCTTCGCACTCCTTATCATCAGGATGCATATCAGGATGATATTTCTTTGCAGTTTTTCTAAATGCTTTCTTTATCTCATCATCAGATGCTCCTTTTGACACACCAAGGACTTCATAATAATCTCTTTTATCAGCCATAACCTATTCCTTTACCTATATTCGAATACCCCACACCTAATTTTCACATATATGTGGTGTGGGGTTCTTTTAAATTATAGTAACTGCTTATACCTCTTTGAAATCAGCATCAATTACATCGTCATCTGCTCCAGACTGTGCGTTCATATCTGGTTCTGCACCTGCTCCTGCAAAACCACTCATATCCGGACCTGCACCTGCAGCCTGCTGTGCGGCCTGTGCCTGCTCATACATCTTTGCAAATACTTTCTGAGCACTCTCTGTAAGCTTCTCCTGAGCTGCCTTTAGCTCAACAACATCAGACTCTGTAAGTGAATCAGCTTCCGGATGTGCATCGAGGATTGCTTTAACAGCTGCGATATCAGCTTCAACAGCAGACTTATCTGCAGCATCAATCTGCTCGCCAACCTGCTTTAATGCATCTTCTGTCTGGAATACAAAGCTCTCTGCATCATTTCTTGCATCAATTGCTTCTTTTCTCTTCTTATCCTGTGCTTCATACTCAGCAGCTTCTTTTACAGCCTTATCGATTTCTTCATCTGACATATTTGAACCAGATGTGATTGTAATATGCTGCTCTTTTCCTGTTCCAAGATCTTTTGCAGATACATTTACGATACCATTTGCATCAATATCGAATGTAACCTCAATCTGTGGAACTCCACGACGTGCTGGTGGTATTCCATCAAGACGGAACTGTCCAAGTGACTTATTGTCACGGGCGAACTGTCTCTCACCCTGTACTACATTGATATCAACTGCTGTCTGATTATCTGCTGCAGTAGAGAAAATCTGGCTCTTCTTTGTAGGAATAGTTGTATTTCTCTCAATAAGTCTTGTAGCAACACCACCCATTGTCTCGATTGAGAGTGAAAGTGGAGTAACATCAAGAAGAAGGATTTCACCAGCACCAGCATCTCCTGCAAGCTTTCCACCCTGGATAGAAGCACCAAGTGCTACACACTCATCTGGGTTAAGAGACTTGCTTGGCTCTTTTCCTGTAAGCTGTTTAACCTTTTCCTGTACAGCTGGAATACGTGTTGAACCACCAACAAGAAGTACCTGACCAAGGTCTGCATTTGTAAGTCCTGCATCTTTCATTGCATTCTGTACTGGAATTGCTGTTCTCTCTACCAAGTCACGAGTTAATGCATCAAACTGTGCTCTTGTAAGGTTCATATCAAAATGCTTTGGTCCTTCAGCTGTTGCTGTGATGAATGGAAGGTTAATGTTTGTAGTTGTAGCTGAAGACAACTCTTTCTTAGCCTTCTCAGCAGCTTCTTTTAATCTCTGAAGTGCCATCTTATCTGTTGAAAGATCTACACCTTCTGCTTTCTTGAACTCGTCAATCATCCACTGTGTAATCTTGTTGTCGAAATCATCTCCTCCAAGACGAGTATCTCCGTTTGTAGATAATACTTCGATTACACCATCACCAATCTCAATGATTGATACATCGAATGTACCACCACCAAGGTCATATACCATAATCTTCTGCTCTTTTTCATTGTCAAGTCCATATGCAAGTGCTGCTGCTGTTGGCTCGTTGATAATACGTTTTACATCAAGTCCTGCAATCTTTCCTGCGTCCTTTGTTGCCTGACGCTGTGCATCATTGAAGTAAGCTGGAACTGTGATAACTGCTTCTGATACAGTCTCACCAAGATATCCCTCTGCATCTGCTTTTAACTTCTGGAGTACCATTGCTGAAATCTGCTGTGGAGAATACTGCTTATCATCAATTGAAACCTTGTAATCCTCACCCATATGTCTCTTGATAGATGAAATTGTCTTCTCAGCGTTTGTAACAGCCTGACGCTTTGCAGGCTCACCAACAAGTCTCTCACCTGTTTTTGTAAAAGCTACAATTGAAGGAGTTGTTCTAGCACCTTCCTGATTAGCGATAACAGTAGGCTGTCCACCTTCCATAACTGCAACACAACTGTTTGTTGTTCCTAAATCAATACCAATAATCTTGCCCATTTTATTTTCCTCCTAATATAAAATAATTGATTGTTTGCTAATTTATTTACTGCACTACAGATACCATTGAATGTCTTATGACTGTATCTTTGTACATATAACCTTTTTGAAGTTCGCTGGCAACAGTTCCTGCTTCTAATTCCTCATTCTCAACCTGCATTACTGCGTTGTGATATTCAGGGTCGAATTCTTTTCCGACACACTCTATTGCCTTAACACCTATTCCATCAAGCTCAGTCATGAGCTGCTTGTATATTTTATCCATTCCATCGACAAAAGCATCATCTCTTTGTTCTTCCGGAACAGCCGCAAGTCCTCTTTCGAAATTGTCTACAACTGGCAAAATCTTCTCTATGATAGTTCTTGCACCCATGTCAAACATCTGACTTTTTTCTTTGTCTGTTCTTTTTCTGAAATTATCAAACTCAGCCATCTGACGCTTGATTTTGTCATTGAGTTCTTCTATCTGTTCATCTCTTTTATCTTTTTTCTTCTTGAACAAGCCTTTTTTTTCATCGACGTTCTGTTCCTCTGTCGCATCTTCTTCTGCTTCAGCTGTATTCTCTTCTGATGTTTCTGCCTCTACAGTCTCTTCTGCCTCTTCTGTAACCTCTGTATCAACTTCTGTCTCTTTTGTCTCTTCAGCTTCTAATTTAATATCTTCTGCCATTATATAATTCCTTTCTATGATTCATCCTTATTCTTTCCCAAAATTCCGTCGAGCTGTAATTTCAAATTCTTAAGATTATCCATTACATTCTCATAATCCATTCTCTTGGGACCTACTATACCAATAGTACCTTTGACGCCTTCTCCTAAATCGTATGTCGCAGTTACGACACTACAGTCTTTCATAGTCTGAATAGGTGATTCATTTCCTATATATACCTGAATACCGGTTTCATTATTTGAATCTGAAAGAGATTCAGATACAAGGCTCTTAAGTTCCTCTTTCTCCTCGAATGCTGACAACAAATTCGTCACACTCTCGGTATCAGAAAGCTCAGGGTATTTTAGTATATTGGTAGCACCACTCGTATAAATCTGTAAATCTTCATTCTCACTGAGTGTACGTGCCAAAGTATCAAGGACATCATTTACAATGCTTGAATGTATTCCTGCCTGTTCCTTAAGCTTAGCTATTGTAACTAAGTTTATCTCACTAAGTGCCAGTCCGTTAAGCGAAGTATTAAGCAAAATATTAAGCTTAAGCATCGTCTCATTATCTACCGGCTCTGAAATCTCAATCATCTGGTTCTTTACGATGTTGCTGTTTAAAACAATAACTGCAAGAATCTGTGTATCATCAACTGCTGATAACTGGATAAATTTAATCTTGTTAAGATTATATGAAGGTGCTGACACCAGTGTTGCATAATTCGTATTATTTGCCAACAGCTTCGCAGCCTGCTTTAATACATGCTCCATCTTCTCGGTCTGTTCTAAAACGAACTCCTTCATCTCAGATACTTCTTTATCCTTTTCCATAATGAGATGATCTACATAAAAACGATATCCTTTATCAGATGGAATACGTCCAGCCGATGTATGAGGCTGCATGATGTATCCCAGTTCTTCCAAATCAGACATCTCATTTCTGATAGTCGCCGAACTAAGATTCAAATCTGTGTACTTTGAAATAGTTCGAGACCCAACCGGTTCACCAGTTGCAAGATAGTTACGAATAACTGCATCTAATATTTTAATTTGTCTCTCAGATAACTCCAGTTGTTCTTTATCTTTATCCTTATCCATCGCTTTCTCCATCTTGTTAGCACTCGTTTAATTGGAGTGCTAATATCTTTTCTGTTAATAAAATAGCACCACGATGTTCCTTTGTCAACACCTAGGTGCTAAATTAATTATAAAAATAAAATAAACTTTTATTCTTAGTCCTGCAAAAATTTTGCCATACAGTAGTTACTAATATCCTGCCCCTTTTCAGTCAGATATATGTATCCTGCTCTTGCCTCCATAAGCCCTTCTCTTCGGAGCTCATCTATCTGCTCTTTATATATAGCTTCTATCTGAATCTGGAACTGATTTTCGAAATCATATCTCGAGATTCCCCTGTTCATACGAAGTCCAAGAAACATAAATTCTTCCATCTGCTCTTTTCTTTCAACAGGAGTTGTTTCAACAATTATTTCCTCACCGGACAAATATTTGTATATATCCTTTGTATTTGTACAGCGGACATTCTCTATTAGAGAAGCTGCACCTAGTCCTATTCCAAGATAATTCTCCCTGGTCCAGTATCCAATATTGTGTCTGCATTCATATCCCTTCTTTGCAAAATTAGATATCTCATACTGCTTATATCCGGCTTCATCGAGCGTCCTTTGTGTCGCTTTGTACATCCTGTACACTTCATCTTCATCTGGAAGTACATCCGGTTTCATCCCTGCTTCCTGTTTTACCATGTCAAATTTGTATTCATCATAAAACGGTGTATTTTTCTCTATTATAAGAGAATATGCCGAAATATGCTCAGGCTTTAACCTTATAACCTTGTGTAATGTATCAAGCATTTTCTCTGTGGTCTGCTTTGGAAGTCCGCTCATAATATCAACATTGATATTGTCAAAGCCTGCAACTCTTGCTGATTCATAACTCTTTAGAAACTGATCATACGTATGTATTCTGCCAAGTATCTTCAGTTCATCATCATCCGCTGACTGTAATCCAATTGAGAGTCTGTTAATACCGCTTTGCTTATATATAAGTAGTTTGCGTGATGTCAGAGTTCCCGGATTACACTCTATTGATATCTCAGCATCCTTTGCCACGTCAAAAGACTTATACACATATAACATAAGCGACTGAATGAGACTTTCATTCATCCAGCTTGGCGTACCTCCACCTATATAAATTGTAGAAACCTTATATTCTTCCATATTCTGACCGTAATATTTGATATCACGTATCAGCGCATCAAAATACTTTTCCTGCATTTTTTCATCTGCAGGAAAAGATAAGAAATCACAGTATGCACATTTTTTTATACAAAAAGGAACATGAATATATAGTTCAAGATTCTTTTTCATCCTTAGTCCTCATCCAATTTCAAGACACTCATAAATGCCTCCTGTGGTATCTCTACATTACCAACCTGACGCATTCTCTTCTTTCCTTCCTTCTGCTTCTCAAGAAGCTTCTTCTTTCGGGATATATCACCACCATAACACTTGGCAAGGACATCCTTTCTCATAGCTTTGACAGTCTCTCGCGCAATAACTTTGCCGCCGACTGCTGCCTGAATCGGTATCTCAAACAAATGTCTTGGAATCTCTCCCTTAAGTCTTTCACACATTCTTCGACCTCTGTCATAAGCACTCTCTTTGAATACTATAAACGACAGCGCATCAACCATCTCTTTGTTAATAAGTATATCGAGCTTAACCAGTTCTGAACGCTCATAGCCCTTCATCTCATAATCAAATGAAGCGTACCCTCTTGAACGGGACTTAAGTGCATCGAAAAAGTCATAGATTATTTCATTAAGAGGCAAATCATATTTGATAAGAGCTCTTGTCTCCTCAATATATTCCATACTGATATATATACCTCTTCTCTCCTGACAAAGCTTCATAATCGCCCCGACATAATCACTGGTCACCATAATCTCAGCTGATACATATGGTTCCTCCATATATTCAATCTCTGACGGGTCAGGCAAATTAGAAGGATTAGTCAAATCAATAACTTCCCCATCTGTTTTATGAACTTTGTAGATAACACTCGGTGCTGTCGTAACAAGGTCAAGGTCAAATTCTCTCTCCAAACGCTCCTGAATAATCTCAAGATGAAGAAGTCCCAAAAATCCACATCTGAATCCAAATCCAAGTGCAAGTGAAGTCTCTGCCTCAAAATAAAGTGATGCATCATTTATCTGAAGCTTCTCCAACGCATCTCTTAAATCCGGATATTTGGCACTGTCTGCCGGGTACATTCCACAGTAAACCATAGGATTAACCTTCTTATATCCCGGAAGAGCCTCATCACATGGTCTGTCAACAGTTGTAACAGTATCACCTACACGTGTGTCCCTAACATTTTTGATGCTAGCTGCAATATATCCAACCATACCTGCTGACAATTCATCACATGGGATAAACTGCCCTGCGCCAAAATATCCTACCTCAGTGACAATATCCTGCGCTCCGGTTGCCATCATTTTTATTTTATCTCCAACCTTTACTGTTCCCTCTTTAAGTCTGCAAAATACAATTACGCCTTTGTATGAATCATAAATTGCATCAAAAATAAGAGCCTTAAGAGGAGCCTTTGGGTCTCCTGTTGGTGCTGGAATTTTCGTAACAATCTGCTCTAATACATCTTCTATATTAAGACCAGTCTTTGCCGAAATCCTTGGTGCATCCTCTGCTTCTATACCTATTACATCCTCTATCTCCTGAATTACTTCATCCGGTCTTGCACTAGGGAGATCAATCTTGTTTATTACCGGGAAGACATCCAGATCATGATCTAATGCCAGATATACATTGGCAAGAGTCTGTGCCTCGACACCCTGCGCCGCATCTACAACAAGAATCGCACCATCACATGCCGCAAGGCTTCTTGATACCTCGTAATTAAAATCCACATGTCCCGGGGTATCTATCAGGTTAAAAATATATTCTTCCCCATCCTTTGCTGTATATATGATACGAACCGCCTGTGATTTGATAGTAATTCCTCTTTCTCTCTCAAGGTCCATATTGTCAAGAACCTGAGCCTGCATCTCACGATTGGTCAGAGTTCCTGTCTTCTCTATTATACGGTCTGCAAGCGTTGACTTACCATGATCAATATGTGCGATAATACAAAAATTTCTTATTTTATTCTGATCAATTGACATTTTATTTCCTCACTTCATTTTTGTCTCTTACCAATATAATAATAAATCGACTTAAAAACAACTAGTTTTTAACAACTTATCTTTTATATCGTCCGATGCAAAGCTCATTTCCACAGAATCTTTATAGATTTTCTTTATATCATCACTATTAAAATCATATATCCGGCTAAGCATTTCCCATTCCTTTGTACAGGTTGTATTGCTGACAGTTCTGTTATCAGTATTAATGCTAATCATGACATCATTCTTAAAATATTCAGGAAATGGATAGTTTGCAAAATCATCAATTGCCTTAGTCTGAATATTGCTGTTCGGGCACATCTCAATACCAATCTTTTTCTGACTGCACTGTCTGATGATGTCCGTCCTGCCCTTCATGGCAATTCCATGACCTATTCTTCCTGCTCCAAGCTCTATCGCTTCTATTATGTTATTCGCATTGCCACACTCGCCCGAATGAATGGTAAAAGGTATTCCCAGACGCTTTGCCTCATCAAAAAATTCCTTGTATTCAAGATTAGTATGTAGCTTTTCATCCCCTGCTATATCACAGCCTACAACACCCGCATTGAATAACTCCATGGACTGATGCAAAACAGAAATATTCGTATCCATGTCAAGGTGTCTCATTGCACACACTATTATTCCAGAAAATATTCCATAATCATTCTGAGCTCTATTTAATCCTTTTTGCACACTCTCTATGATTTCAGGAATTTTAAGACCCTGGGAAGTTGAGAAAATCGGAGCAAATCTCACCTCTATATACTTAACATTCTCTACTGCTGCATTCTTTGCCAGATCATATGCAGACTCTTCCAGCCCATGCTGCGTCTGAAGAAGACTTATCGGAAGGTCAAATCTCTCAAGATACTCTGCAAGACTTGAACAATCATCCGGTGCTTCTAACTTTCTTTTTAATTCTTCTTCCGGCATATCTATTCCTTTTTCTTGTAAAAGCCTGCTTGTAACATCAATACTCATAGAACCATCCAGATGACAATGCAGTTCTATCTTTGGTATATCCCTAAAGTTCATAGACACCTCCCACACTATACTTACTTAAGCTCATTCAAAATCGAAGTACCGATTGTATTATCAGGCATTTCAACCCCAAAATTATCAGCTATTGTCGCACCTATCACTCCAAAATTGTCAACATCATCTATTCTTCCCGATTCTGTAAATGACGGAGAAAATGCTAAAAACGGAACTTTTTCTCTTGTATGATCTGTTCCCTTATAAGTCGGGTCATTTCCGTGGTCGGCCGTTATTATAAGAAGATCATCTTCTTTTAACACCTCAAAAAACTCTCCTAATTTAACATCGAATTTCTCTATCTCTTTGGCATATCCAACCGGATCTCTTCTATGTCCCCATAGTGCATCGAAATCTACTAGATTTGTAAAGCACAGCCCTGTAAAATCACTTCCAGCAATCTCGATTGTCTGCTCCATACCATGCACACTGCTATCCGAATGGTTACTTTGCGTAATTCCCTCACCATCAAATATATCGCTTATCTTTCCTACGGAAATCACATCAAACCCACTATCTTTTAATGAATTAAGAACAGTTCTGCCAGTTGGCTTAAGGGCATAATCACGTCTGTTACTTGTTCTTTTAAATTCACCTGCACGCTCTCCTACATATGGTCTGGCAATCACTCTGCCAACTCTCCATCTCTCATCCATAGTCAGCTCTCTTGCTATCTCGCAAAATTGATATAACTTATCCAGTCCCATATAATTTTCATTCCCGCATATCTGTAAAACCGAATCTGCTGATGTATATACTATGACTTTATTGTCTCTTATCTCCTGCTCGCCCAACTCATCAAGTATAGCAGTACCACTTGCAGCTTTATTACCAACTATTTTTCTGCCAAATCTCTCTTCTAAGGCAGTAATCAGTTCATCCGGAAATCCATTATCTGTAAATGTAATAAAAGGTTTGGTAGTATGAATACCCATCATTTCCCAATGCCCTGTCATAGTATCCTTACCATTACTCTTTTCATTCATAGCCATATAATATCCAAGTGGCTTATCCACCGGACTTACCTGCTTTAATTCTTTTAGATTGGCAAGTCCAAGCTTTCTAAGGTTAGGAATATCAAATATTTCTACGCTTTGCGATATATGACCTAATGTATCTGCTCCTGCATCATTGAACTTTGCCGAATCAGGCATAGCTCCTATCCCCATCGAATCCAGTACTATTGTAAAAATCCTCTTAAATCTCATATATTTCTCCTAGTTTAATATCCAGCTCCCTTATCCTGATTTTTGATTATTTTTATTATACGGCTTGTGCCAAGTCGTGTTGCCCCAAGCTCGATAAATTTTCTCGCATCATCCAAAGATGCAATACCACCTGCTGCCTTAATTCTGACATTGTCTCCTACATGCTCTGCAAATAATTCTACATCCTCAAATGTCGCTCCAGCAGTAGAAAAACCTGTAGATGTCTTTATAAAATCAGCACCAGCCTCAGTTACGATTTCACACATTTTAATCTTTTCATCCTCGCTTAAGAGGCAGGTTTCAATAATAACTTTAAGTATTTTATCTCCGCAGGCCGACTTAATTTCTTTAATCTCATTCAATACATACTCATAATTTCCGGCCTTTAGTTGCCCAACATTAATAACCATATCAATCTCTTTTGCTCCATTTGCAATGGCATCTTTGCTCTCAAATACTTTGGTGGCCGTCGTACAGTTTCCATTTGGAAAACCAATTACAGTACATACTGCCATCTTATCGCCCATGTACTCACTTGCCTGCCTGACATAGCATGGTGGAATACATACAGACGCTGTACCATATTTCATGGCATCATCACATATCTGCTTTATCTCCTCCCATGTACTAGTCTGTAACAATAATGTATGGTCAACCATTTTCAAAATTTCTTTATTATCCATCTTCCTCACCTTTTCTCAATTCAAATTCTGTGGTCCAAAGCCCTGTGGCAACAGCTCTTCAAGCTTGTACACAACGCTTTTGCCTTTATCTTCAAGTATTATTTCGAACTCTTTGGGATTACAAAACTCCATCATTACCTGTCTGCATACTCCACATGGTGCACACGTTGTAAGTTCATCGTCGTTATCGTTCCCATATCCACCTACAATTGCAATAGCCTCAAACTCTCTTTCGCCCTCACTTACCGCCTTGAAAAAAGCAGTTCTCTCCGCACAGTTTGTGGGTGTATATGCTGCATTTTCAATATTGCAGCCTGTGTAAATCTTCTGCCCTTTTGTCAGCAGTGCTGCACCCACACAAAAGCCGGAATACGGCGCATAAGCTTTCTTTCTGGCATTATGAGCTGCCACTAACAGCTTGTCTCTATTCATTTTCTTTCTCCTGTTGTATCAAAATTCTTATTGCTTCTATCGCAGTCTTTATTGCCATACTTGTATCATGAACCTGATCATTTGGCAGACCTTTCTTTGCCCGCTCCTGATTTGCCACTACAAGAAGACAAGTTCCTACACGAACACGCAAAAAGCCTCCTGCAATAAAAAGTGCTGCTGACTCCATCTCCGACGCAAGACAACCCATTCTTATCCATGCCTGCCACTTATCCTCAAGCTCATAGCTTACCGGCATTATCTCTGGTTCATGCTGTCCGAAAAATGAATCCTTACACTGCACAACACCTGTGTGATTTCTTACACCTATCTTCTTTGCTCCCTCTATCAATGCACTTGTGACACCAAAATCCGCAACAGCCGGATACTCTATAGGTGCAAACTCGCGGCTTGTCCCTTCCATCCTTACAGCACCTGTTGCAATTACAACATCGCCACCAAGTACCTCTTCCTGCATACCGCCACATGTTCCTACTCTTATAAATGTATCCGCTCCACATTTTGACAGCTCATCTATGGCAATAGCTGCTGATGGTCCACCTATTCCGGTAGATGTAACACTTACTTTTTCTCCCTCAATTGTCCCTGTATATGTAACATACTCTCTGCTGTCGGCAATCAGGACCGGATTATCGAAATACTCTGCTATTTTCTCGCACCTCTTTGGGTCGCCAGGTAAAATAACATATCTGCCTACATCCCCCGGACCTACACCTGTATGATACTGTTTTCCTGAACCCTCTGTATAATCAACCATTATATAGTACCTCCTATATGCTTATATCTAAAGTTTACATCTTTATCATAATTTTACAACTCTTATTTTCGTATTACTTTACTGATTACATTGGCAAGTGGAATCATTGCGTTTTTTGCTTCCTCTAGTGTATTCGTCTGCGCACCTACTTCTACAAGCATTGTCTTAGGGCACACATGCATATTGTATCTATACCCCTTCAAATAAATTCTTCGTGTAAGTCCCGGATAGTATTCTGCTGCTTTAAACTGCATCTGAAATGACATAGCAAGCTGTGTGTCTATGTATGGATTTTTCAAATACTCTATTTCTCCAACTGAATTCGTATAGCTTAAGCCATTAAAAAACATAATCTGAGCAGTCTTTTTACCATCTATATCAGTAACAAGTCTTGTACCCTCGAGTACTCCATCTCTGTGCAAATCTATCACAAGCTGAATACTCGGATGCTCTTTTATTATTTTTTTGATTTTCGACTCTGCATTTGAATATGCATGGTCTCTGTCATTTACATCATATTTTCCTTTGTGATGCAGAACCTTAAATCCATATTCTTCTTCAAGAATCTGTGCCAGGTAATCTCCTACCCCAATTACTGTAGTCGACTCATCTCCCTTTACCGAATCACTGTAGCCCTCCTGAGAATGTGTATGATAAATAAGAATCTGCGGACCGTCCACATCTTCCTGTATAGACAAATCTGCTCCCAATAATTTTTCTACATCAAGCTTATCCGCACTTATTGACGTAGAAGAATCCACCTGATAAAAAGTTTTCTTAAGACATGCTACATCCTTTAGCTTCTCTATATCTATCTCGATTGCCTTAACATCTCCTTTTTCGCTTTTTACTTCTTCTTTTTTCTCACTCTCAGGAGGCTTAACTGCCTCATAGTTTTCTTTTAAAAGATTCTCCATCTGAGAGTTTTCATCTGCTGCAAGCTTTGCATAATCTAACTGTTCATCCTCTTTTACTATATTTTTTTGCTCATTTTCAATACTGTATCCACAATATATCCCAATGATGCACAGAAAAACAAAACATATACAAAATATCTTTTTTTGCATAGCATCACCATCCTCATAAATAAATTTATATGAATGACGCAAGCTTTTTATTCTTCTGAAAATGCTATATTAAGTCCTTCTGAGAGCATAAAGCTAAGCTGCTTTATTGTTCCATCAATATCCTTTGGTGTTACAAACATTCCATGAAGCTGAGGCTCCATAAATTTCTCTGCCATATCACGATTCGTATTTACCGCATCTGATACAATTGTCGCTGCATCTACAACAGTAGGGATTCCAATAGAAATAACTGGTATTCCTATGGTATTTTTATTGATTGCATTCCTGTGATTGCCCACACCACTGCCCGGTACGATACCAGTATTTGTAAGCTGAATAGTTCGTCCTAATCTCTTAGTACTTCTAGCTGCAAGCGCATCAATTGTAATTACGCAATCAGGGTGTGTCTCATTCACAACTCCACGTATTATTTCAAGACATTCCATACCTGTTTGTGCCATCACTCCCGGAACAAGACCACTTATTCTGTTTACCTTGTCTTTTCCAAAAGCATACACACCATATTCCTTCATTATGTGCCGGGTAATAAACAGATTGTCTATCACGCGTGGGCCAAGTGCATCAGGCGTTACATCGCGATTTCCAAGTCCGACAACAAGTACGTCATAGCTATCCCTTTTTACTATATCACCTATTTCCCTAAGCTTTGCAATCATGCTCTTTAAAGTGGATGCAAATTCCACCGATACTTCACGGTGATAATCGACATCATCAGCACTCATCTGAGGTGCTTCTATTGTGATGTATTCCCCCTTAGGTCTTTTCATCTTCAAGGAAGCATTCTCCGTCAAAATGGATACAGTACTAATTGTAATACCATGCTCTTTTTTTAATTCATTATATTCGATTCCATGTATGCTCTTTTTATTTTTCTGAATTCTTTCCTGTGTCTCTAATGCAAGATCTGTTCTGATTGGATATGCTTCCTGAGCCATATAACGCCTCCATAATTATTTATGTATAATCATTGAACAAATCTATAAAGTGCATATAATAATGTATGATAAAAATAAGTATATGTTCTATTTTTTCACAAAATTTTTAAAATATGTATGTCAAGCATTTTTGAAAATGTCCCAAAATAATTGAAACATTTGCCCCGGCTTTTTTGCTGGGGCTTTATTTTTTTGTGGGCTCTGCCCACACCCGTCCCTCGTCGGGAAGGCAGGGAAAGAAGCTGTTTGCTTCTTTCTT
>JAXELM010000183.1:0-13851 GCA_034100525.1 Agathobacter sp. | reverse complement strand
CATTGTCTTAAATGGAGACATTCCCATTGCCCATGCACCTTCACGCTGACCAAGGTCAATTGAACCGATTCCGGCTCTTACTGTCTCTGCCATATATGCTCCGGTATTTAAAACTGTAACAAGTATACCTGCAAAAACTGGTGTAACCTCTACTCCAAGCATTTTGATTCCATAATAGATAATCATTGCCTGTACAATCATTGGTGTATCTCTGAATACTTCAACATACACACTGAATATTATTTTTACTAGTCTGACAAAAAATTTTCTTATAACTCCGTCTCCCGGATTTATCTTTATATCCTCAACTATACCAACTACATATCCTAGTATGAAACCAATGATTGTACCAATTACTGCAATATATAGCGTAAGCCAGGTTCCTTGGATAAACATATCTGAATATTTTTTTGCCAAAAAGACCATCCACTCAAATGAATTACTTGGTTGTTCAAAATTCATAATCATACCTCGCTTTTCTTCCCAGCTTACACTGGTTTATTCTTAGTTTGCTGCTGGTTGCTGTGTAAGTACTGTGCTCATAAGCTCATCCATTTTAGCCTTGTCATTCCAGCCGATTGCATCCATAGCTTCCTGAACTTTATCTCTAAGTGCTGTATCATCTTTTCTTGTTGCGATACATACATTCACCATTTCATCATCACCTGTAAATGTATCATTCTCATCGAGTGTGATAATTACAAGATCATCGTTTGTAAGTGCTGCTGACTGTGCTGTTGGTAAATCTACTACGCAGACATCTGCAACTCCATTTGATATTGCCATGAAGCATTCTGAAGTTGTCTCAAAGTTTCCTGACTGCTCTGCTCCCTCAATCTGGTCGAGAAGTGGAATCCAGCCTGTACCAAGCTGTGTTGTTACCTTACATCCTGTACCTGCTAAATCTGAAAGACCTTTGACATTTTCATATTCGCTTCCTTTCTTTACTACGATACAGTTATCTCTGTAGTAGTAAGGCTCTGTAAATGAATATGATGCTTCTCTTTCTGCTGTACGTCCCATACCTGCAATGATTACATCGTAATCTCCTGCATCAAGAGAGATACCAATTGATGACCACTCAACTTTGTGAACCTCAAGCTCCATTCCCATTTCGTCTGCCAACTTCTGTGCTACCGCTACATCGTAGCCATATGCATAATAATTTGAATCATAAATCGGAACTGCTTTGCTCCCGTCTGGTGTTGTATCTGTATCCTGTGTCCAGTTAAATGGTGCATATGCACATTCCATTCCAACTCGAAGTACGTTATCTGATTTTGAACTTCCTTCTGACTTTGTTGATTCTGTACCGGCAGATTTCTCTGATGAACCACAACCTGCAAATGATGATACTGCCATTACTCCTACAAGTGCCATTGCCAATAATTTCTTAATCTTCATATGTTTTTCCTCCTAAATAATTGATCATATTAGTCGACTTATAAACAAAAAAAGGCGCCGAAGATTTCTCTCCAGCGCCTTTGCTGATAGTCAGATAATATACTAATTTTCCAGCTATCACAATGTTCATAATTCACAATTGTTCTGTGTATTTTGCACAATACGATACAGAAACGTCTATAAAAACATAAGCTTCTTAATCAATATACAGTTTACCAAATCAAGATATTCCATGGAATCATCAAGTGTCATGCCCAGTATCTCTTCTATTTTTTTCAGTCTATATTGAAGAGAGTTTCTATGTACAAATAATTCTTCTGCAGTTTTTCCTATATTAAACCCATTCATATAATAAGCTAGCAATGTGTCCTGAAGAAATGTTCCATTTGCATGATCATATTCTTCTAATTTTTTTAATCTCTCGTTACAATAATCCAGAATCTCCTGCTGGTTTCCGCTCTTGAACATGAATTTGTAAATGCCCATTGAGCTTGCACTTAATACCTTTTTATTCTTCGGATTTGGTAAAATATCCTTCTTCGGTATAAGGCTTTTTGCCTCCTGATAACTTTTTCCAAATTCGCTCGGATTAGAATAGGTACTTCCCAGAATACAAGTACTTCTAATCAAATTTTTAAAAGGTGGTCTGCTATCCAATTCCATTAATAGTGCTTCAAGCTCATGCTCTGTATCCTTTGTCTCTGTCGCCTCAAACAGCAAAACAAACTTGTTCAAAAACCGCATATACATAGGCTTCTTTTTCATATGGATGACTTCCCTGTTCAGGCAGTCCGTATAGTATTCATATGTGTGCTCGTCCTGTTCGAGATTTATTCCATATTTTCTGTCAATTACAATAATCCCTACTCGATATGGTTTCGTGAAGTCTAATCCAAACTGGGCTGAAATTTTCTCAACATACTTTGTGTTCACTTCATAACCAAATAAAAGATTATATAAATAGTCACCCGTTCTCTTATTTCTCACCTCTGTTTCAAGAATGAGCTTTCCTACACTCTGGGCAATGTCTACAAACGATGCCCCTTCCCATCTTACATAGAACAAAGGCAATTCCATTTCTAATGCTTTATCTATTATTTCCTGTGAAATCTTGTCTTTATCATTTTCTATTGATATCGCCAATCCAGAAATTCCCAAATCATTTAATTCAACCATAACTTCTGGTACTGCATCAAGTGTAAATCGAACATAATCAATTACAATCAGGGCAAAGTTTCCCGGATTCATATGATCATCGAATGGTTTGGTCTGTACCATATATGTCCATGACACCATTCGCTCGAGTCCGACTTCTCCTGTCAGAAGTTCAACTCCATCAAGTCTGAGATTGTATACGTCTCTGCATGTAATCATTTGATACCTCTTTCCTCTTCTATTCGCCTATGTGCAATACCTGCATAATATACAAGGATACCTGCAGTTCCAGCTTATCCTTACTATTTACCAGACTTCTCCCACAAATTTCCTCAATTCTTTGCAACCGGTATTTAATAGTGTTAGGATGACTATAAATATACTCTGCTGTATCTTTCATATTCTCATTACAATGAAAATAAGATTCAAGCGTTTCGACAAGCTGAGTTTTATTTTTCTCATCATACTCAATAATTTTTCCAAGTGTCTGCTGCATATATTCTTCTAACAATTTACGGTCATTCATCGACATTAAAAGTCTGAAAAATCCAAGCTCCTCATACCATTGAACCGTTGATGCCATATCTATACATTTTGAAGCCTCCGTAAAGCTGTCTCGCAGATTTGAGATTTGTTCACAACTGCTTCCAACTCCTATTTGGCAGACAATCTCTTCGTCAAACTCTTTAAGATGTTTGAAAAATGCAGAAAAAATATCTTTTAATTTTTCCTTGGAATCTTCACCTGTAAGTCCAATAAGATTATAGTTAAAACAGGAAATTATTACCTGACTTTCCTTCTCTTCAAAAACACTTTCAAAAATAGTCTGTATCTGATTCATAATTCCCTGTTGTCTTATACTGTCCGGAATTGTAAAATGTGCCATAAAAATGCGTTGTGGTTTATCAATATTGTAATCAAGAAGCTTCGCTTTAAGCGATAACGATGTCTCATCTATACGTGTTCCAAAAACTATTTCTGCAAGCAAATCTTCATAGTTTGCTGTTGCTTTATCCTTGTATGCAATTGCATGTCCAAGCTCCTCGAAAATATCTACAAGCGGTATGTCACCAGGGAGGCAGATAATCGGAAGTTTATTTTTGTCTGCTATGTTGAGGATTTTCTTTGATACAGATTTAATATACTCTTCACCCACCAAAAGGAGGATAGCCGACAAATTAAGACGGATAGCCTCCTCTACCAACTGATACAAATCAAAATCTTCACTTTGTATAACCGGAGAACTTACTATCAGTAATTCCTGCCCATGAATCCAACTGGCAAAATTCATGCTCTCCGCTTTATATGACCAACGAATTCCATTACTTAATCCGTCCTCACCAGCTACCAGCTTTGCCTTTGACAACGTCGGCAATGATAACAGGTCTTTACACTGAAACATAAATCCTCTCTCCTTTTACTGAAGAAAATCTATCGCATTGACAACCTTTGCAGGTTCTTTCTGGTACAAAAATTCTCCGTGACGTACTGAAGCAAGAACACTGGCTCTCTCGCAAATTGCATCAAATTCATTCTTTGCATCAAGCACGATAAAGTTAGCAGATTTCCCAACTTCGATTCCATAATCCTTCAGGTTCATGGTTTTTGCACCATTTATTGTGACAAGGTCTAATGCATTCTCAATCTCATTCGGATTCATCATCTGCGCAATATGAATTCCATGATCGAGAATCATCATCATATTTCCGTTTCCAAGTGGATACCATGGGTCTGACATTGAATCCTGCGCAAAACATACATTAATTCCATTATCATTTAGCTCTTTAACTCTTGTAAGACCACGTCTCTTTGGATATGTATCCTGTCTGCCCTGCAGATATATGTTCTCTGTAGGACATGAAATAAAATTGATACCTGATTTCTTTAATAAAGTCATCATACGGAATGCATAGCTATTGTCTGCTGAACCAAATGAACATGTGTGACTAGCAGCAGTTCTTGTTCCTATTTCTTCCATAGTAACAAGTGCATTTAACAATTCAAGAAAACGACTCTGTGTATCATCAGTCTCATCACAATGTACATCTATCAGCTTGTCATATTTAATAGCCAGCTCGACTGTCTTATGGATTGATCTCTCTCCAAATGATCTTGCAAGTTCAAAATGTGGAATTGCACCCACACAATCAGCGCCCATTTTCAAACTCTCTTCCACAAGCTCAGCTCCGCCTCTATAAGCATACATTCCTTCCTGTGGAAATGCAACAATTTGTAGATCCAATTTGTCCTTTAATTCACTTTTTACTTCAAGTGCTGCCTTAAGTCCCGTCAGACTTGGCTCCGTAACATCAATATGAGTTCTGATTGCCTGAACTCCTTGAAGCATCTCCTTGCGGATTCCGCGGTAAATACGCTCTTTCATCTGCTCTATGCTTACATTGCCCTTTGATTCACTCCATCTTTGTATTCCTTCAAATAAAGTACCAGAACCATTCTGCTCGCCCATACTTGCTGTAAACACATAGTCTAAATGAAGGTGAGGATCAACATAAGGTGGTACTACAAGGTTACCCTCTAAATCAATCACTTCATTCACTTTTTTATCTGTATCATCAACTTTGGAATCGATGGCAACTATAACACCTTCATCAACCAAAAGCTCTACTTTTTCTTTTTTTCCTTTTAAACGTACATTAATGAATTTCTTCATAACTAATCCTCTTTTCTAATTTTTCTGCGATCTGTATAATACGAAATTCCTTCTCTTGCAATGTTGTCCTGTGCCTCAAATACTGCATCCATGGCACTCTGTGTTTCTTTTTCAAGCTTTGACATAAGTATATATGTAAACATACTTCCTACGATTGCATTAATACTTGATACTCCTGGTGCATAGCTGCATACAACTCCACAGATGAATGCAAAGAATGCACTATAATTTACAGTTTTAAACTTCTTCCGTGAAAAGTCTTTCTTATATTCATCCTTCTGTACGAAAAAGTAATCAGCTATAATTATTGCTCCGAGTGATGGTATGAATCCACTTAAGAAGCTCAGGAATGAAGTAAAGTTGTTGTATAATACCATCGCAAATACTGTTGCAAATATACCATTTACAATAACAAGTTTATTTTTCTCTATCTTTGTAATATTTGAAAATGCAAGACTTGCTGCATAAATTGTGTTGTCATTCGTTGTCCATATGTTAAGGCCAAGTACTATAAGTCCGGCAATAACAAGTCCCTGCTTAATCATTACATCTGAGATATCAGGTAATCCATATGCAAGACCACCGATTGCTCCAAATGCAAACATCATTATGTTTCCAATAAAGAATGCGGATACTGTTGAAACTACCGCAATCTTTGGTGTTTTTGAAAATCTTGTAAAATCTGGTGTCAATGTTCCACCTGATACGAATGAACCAACTACCAATGCAAGTGCAGTTGTAAATGTCATGCTGTCTGTTGTTGTCATCTGTGTTAATGCATTCCATCCACCTACAAAATCAATTGATATAAGGGATGAAAAACATCCAAGTATTGCTATACTAGGTACTGCTATAAAGCTTAATATTGCCAGCGATTTTACTCCAAAATAAGCAGAGGCTGTCATCATTGCACCAAGTGCTATAATTACTGGCCATATAGGTAAATGCAGTGTTGCAGATATTGGTTTTGCAAGCATTACTACAGATACTCCAAACCATCCTACCTGTGTCAATCCGAGAATTCCTGATGCAAAATATGAGCCATTTAATCCAAATGAGTATCTTGCAAGCAAATGTGTCGAAAGTGATGTCTTTGCTGAAATATACGATAAAATAGCCGTATATAATCCTAAAATAAGGTCTCCAACCAAAAGAACAACTACTAATGATTTAAATGTCAGATTTGTACCAAGCTGTCCACCAGTTAACATTGTTCCTGTATAGAACGTAAATCCAAGCATGATTACCAGCATAGATGCAAATCCTTTTTTTCCTTCTGCACCAACGGGTGTAATCGAGTAATCGTGATCTTCATGATGTTTTGCTTCCATTTCTTATCCTCCTTGTACTTCATAACTTCAATATACAGTAAAAAAACGACAAAGAAACCGGGATTTCCCCGACTCCTTTGTCGTTCTAATTACTTGTTTTGTTGCTACGACTTTAGCATTTGCATCAAGTTGCGTCAATATTTATGGCTGAATCACAATTACTTTTATTGTATTTAACAATAAAATGTTGTTTCATTTGTGGTTGAATCACAAATTAAATAGAATCTTTGTCGTATCTCTCCATATCAACAACTAACCACTCATCTACTGTTCTGCTTGTACTTGAGATATTTACTCCAATTTTGTGAACTTTTCGCTTATCATCTTGATATGGAAGTGCATATTGCATTTCTTCTATCTGTTCTAATGCTTCTGCGGCACTTTTGTCTAACTTAAATTCGAAGATGAATATATCGTTGTCAGTCTCTATTATTATGTCTGCTCTTCCCTTGCTGTTTTGTTTTTCGATAAGAGTTGTGTAGCAGCCTAGAAGACGATTGATTATATAGAAAGTGTATGAAAAGTGTGTCTCAAAATCCTTGGCTCTTTCATCCTTGTTTGCTTCATATGGTATGGATGCCAGAAATGCGGTAAATGCATCACGTACTCCATCGAGGTCGCAACGTCGAAGCATTCGGCTTATCCTTATAATGGCATTATCCACATCTACATCATGCTTTCTAAAATAGCTGTTTGCAAGAAGTACTGCAAATCCTCTTCGAACCTCATCATTTGGAAAATCCAAGGAGTAAAGTCGGTCTCTTATATCATATCCTTTTATCGTGAGATATCCACTTTGATAAAACATGGCAAGCGGATTTTCCACATCTGCACGATAGTCCATAAAATACTCTGGTCTATACTCCTCATCAAGTAGCTTCTGCATATTTACATTATATCCTTCAAGAAGCTTTACAAGGTATGTCGGTGTTCCACTTCTGTACCAGTAGTCATCAATTCTTTTTAAATCAAATGCATTTATGATACTGAATGGATTATAGATATCTAACATTTTCTCACTAAAATGATATCCGTCGTACTGTTTTTTCAGAATCTCTTTCATTTCATCTACAGAACAAGCGTAATTATCTGCCATTTCTTTTATTGGTTCTGCAAAATACTGATACAGCTCTTCCTCGGTGATTCCACAGATTGCATCAAACTTGCTGTCCATGCTGATATCCTTTGGCTGGTTAAAGCCTGAAAACACTGATATCTGGCTGAATTTTGTAACTCCTGTCAGTAGCACGAAACGAAGAACGGCATCTGCAGCTTTAAATGTTCCATAAAATCCTTTTAGCGTATTTCGATTTTTTTCTTCTAAGTCTGTACCAATAACATCTAACATTGGTTTATCATATTCATCAATAAGCACTACTGCTTTGTGTCCTGTCTGCTTTGTCGCTTCTTCTAGAACATACTTAAAGCGCCCTGTAAGAGTTTCATAAATTTCACTTTTTCCGTATATTTTTTCCCAGCTGGCAACATACTCCTCTAGCTTTTTCTCAAGAAGCTCTGACCTTGAATAATCTCCATCTGCAAAATCAATTCGAAATACCGGATACTCTTCCCAATCATTTTCAAGAGACTCCATTTTTAGACCCTGAAATAAATCTTTTTTTCCTAAAAAGTATGCTTCTAATGTGCTAATCAATAGTGACTTTCCAAATCTTCTTGGTCTAGATAAAAAGCACACATTTTCCTGTGCAAGTTCATATACTAAGTCTGTTTTGTCAACATATATATAGTCTCTTTCTCTTATTTTTTCAAATGTCTGTATGCTTATTGGATATAACATTTACTCTACTGCCTTTCCTTATTGCAAAATTTACAGGGAAATCTATTGCTTCTAGTATAACACAGCTTCATACATTTTAGAACTATATTAACTTCTGATATCATTATAACATCCCAATCATTGGAACAATCTAGGTGCTAAAAAAGCCACTAGGGACACTTTAAAAACCGTAAAACTCCGTCCCTAATGGCTTATTTTCACTTTGCAAGAACCACCATAAATCGGTTTCCTTCCTGACCAGGTTTGACGGATACATATCCGCCCTGTTTTTCAATTATCTCTCTTGCAAGATATAATCCGATACCTACACCTTCGATTTTACTGCTGCCCTCACCTCTGTAAAAGCGTTCAAAAATAGAATTATATTCACTTTTATTTATCAGTTGATTCTGGTCTTCGACGCTTATCTCAATCATCATTCCAAGTTCTCTGATACTGACTGTGATTATATTTCCTATTTGACCATATTTTATGGCATTATCTATCAGATTGTAAACTGCTTCTGATGTCCATTTGCTATCGTGTACTATTTGACCAGTGAAGCCTTCTTCATACCTGATTTCAATTTGATTTTCCTTTGCTTTTGCATAGGCATCTTTTATTGCTTTTAGTATCGTCTGGTTGATATCTGTTTTCTGACAATCAAGCTGTATAAGACCGCTCTCGAGACGTGACACTTTAATCATGCTCTCTGATAAAAAGAGCAGACGTTCCAAAGAAGTGTCTAATACCCTCAGATACCCCTGTTTTTGTTCCGGTGTAATTTCGTCGTTTCTTAGAAATTCGGTATACATTTTGAGATTTGATAATGGTGTCTTAAGCTGATGCGAAATGTCAGAAACAAGATGCTTAATATTCTCATGTTCCCTTTTTTCTCTTTCGTTTTGTTTTCTCAGAATATGAATTAATCTCACTATCTGATTCTGAAGCTTTGAGACAAGTGTATCATCATTATTTGGAAATATTTCCTGCTGCTCTAGCTCCATCAGCTGCTCTAACAGGCGTGATAAGTCCATTATAATGTTGGAGATATAGATATCATCTGTCCTGTGCTGTACATACATTAGCACTGTATATGACACACAAAGAAGGGCAACCAGCCCAGTGCCCCACATATTCCTAAAAACAAATATACCAATAAACAATCCTGCAATCAGCAAAAAGAGGGCAAAGAGATAACATCCCTTCACCCGTCTTTTATATTGATTATGATATTGTAAATAATTCTTTTTTTCCATAATCGCCTTCTATAATTACTCACCAAATGTATATCCTATGCCAAATACAGTGACTATATATTTAGGTGTCTTATCATCTGGTTCAATCTTTTTTCTAAGCCGTCTGATATGCACATTGAGAGTATTTTCATCTACAAAATTCTCATCACAGTCCCATATTCTTTCAAGAATATTCTGTCTGGTAAGCACTTGTCCTTTATTTTTTATTAATAGCTCAAGTAATTTGTATTCAGTGGCTGACAGCTTTATATACTCTTCTCCGATTCTTACCTGCATTTTTGAAAAATCGACTGTCATATCTTCATAATGAAACAGCTCACTTTCACTATCATTGGCACTTCTTCTAAGCACTGCCTGAATTCTCTGATAAAGTATTTCTACATCAAAGGGCTTTGAAATATAATCATCACATCCAGCGCGAAATCCTTCTATCATGTCGGCATTTGTATCCATTGCAGTAAGAAAAATTATCGGAACATTACTGTTTTTTCGAATTTCCTTACACAGCTCCAGACCTGTTCCATCTGGGAGCATCTGGTCAAGCAATATCATATCCCACGGTTTATTGAGTGCATCACTCGCCATCGAAATTGTACCTGCAAGCCCTACCTCAAAACCTTTCTGCTCAAGAAAGAATTTCACTCCACCACCTATAATCTCATCATCTTCTACTATTAATATCTGATTCATAAAACGCCTTTATACTTCTCCAAGTCTAAGTCTCTCTGTAACTGTTCTCTTGGATATCTCCTTGAACACTATAACAGGTACAACTGTACATATTAACAGGATAAAAATGGATACCACAATGACTAAACCTACTGAATAATGCATACTTGCATAATCAGCCATCATCTTACACAATTCACCTGTTCCGTACATCATTCCACTTCCAAGAGTCCAAATTAAAGCTACAGTTATGATACCATACAACGAACCTTCGAGCACCAACATTTTTTTAATCTGCTTCTTTGTCATTCCCACGCTCTCCAAAATTGCAAGCTCATTATTTCTGGTATAAACACCTGTAAGCATTACATTGATGAAATTTATCAAGCCAATTAGAATCAGAATAATCGATATGGAATCTCCTATTACTGTAAGTGACATTAGTGAATTCTTGAATTCTTTTCCCTCTACTGAGCGAATGTCCGTGCCACCTATTATTATGTTATCTTTAATGATTCTTTGTATCTCAGGCGTTACTTTTGATTCATGCCCCCACTTTGCGTCAGCGATTATACAATTAATTTCAGCATTTGGAAACAACTCCTTCATGAAATTGTCGCTTACTAAAATCACACCAGGTGCACCTACTAATGTCCAATAATATCCACATGTTATGCCATATGACTCCTCATACGTAGGTGCTGCGCCAACCTCTATAGATTTCTGAACCTTTGTATCCGGATTTTCCAATGTAATTGTTTTATTAAGCATCGCATCAGATTGCTCCACTGTATCAGGGTAT
The DNA here is from genome assembly GCA_034100525.1 of Agathobacter sp. GTDB lineage: Bacteria > Bacillota > Clostridia > Lachnospirales > Lachnospiraceae > Roseburia. The sequence goes on along the minus strand of JAXELM010000183.1, from coordinate 2,783 downwards.
CCCATAAGGCATACCTCGCCCTTTTCAAAGCTTTCAATGTCAATCTTCTGGCGGGCTTTTTTGTTATACAGTTCTATCATCTTCGAATCTACAGAAACTACATTAGAAGAATACATAAGTTCAGGATCTGTCTGGGCTTCGTAATACTCCGCTACTTGTTGTGCAGTCATTCCACTTTGATTCATCTCACTATCCAAAAATGGTTTGTAGAGTTCTGCGTCAAATGGTAATATAGCAACTGCATGTCTGTTTATTTGAACCTGAGCTATTCCTGGTATATTCTCAATCTCCTCTGCTACATCCTCCATAGTTTTCATCGTTCCCTGCGCTTCTCCTAAGTAACGATCCTCGTGAACTGGTTCATCATTTGTGTATAGTACATAGTCGTTATAAAAATAATTCTCCAGATAACTGTCTGCATCAAGGCATCTTATAAATGTATTCACGCACAGAAATATCATTGTTCCAAAGAATAACGACGCAAATACAAGGCGGCATCTCTTTTTATCCCTGAATACATTTCTATATGCCATACTAAAGACTTTTCCTTTTTTAGACACTTTATATTTTTTGATTTTCTCATTCTTACCTGACTGATATTTGAGTGCTTCAACAGGTGAAACTTTTCCTGCTATCTTTGCCGGTTTTCTTACTCCCAAGTACACTGTGACAACAGCAAATGCAACTGCAAACACATAGATTAAAGGATTAAAATCTATTTCATTTGAAATTATTCCAGGAGTTCTGTTGCTGGTAACTAAAGTCATGGCAAGCGGCACTATTCCAAACGATGCTATCGTTCCGCAAATTGCACCTATTATAATTCCTATAAAAGCCAGATGCGCTGTCTGCTTCTTAACTAGAGTTCTAATCTGTGATGCAGATGTTCCTATAGTTTTTAACATTCCGTAAAATCGAATATCTTTTGCAACTGAAATATACATGACGTTGTAAATTAGCAGATATCCGCTTATTACTATCAATATCGAAATGAGACACATCGTCAATATAGTTATTATACGGTTGCTCGTTCCTTCTTCCTGCACATCATACTTCCTATCCCATTCCTGATTTTCCTGTAATTTTATACTTCTTTCCAACTCATCACTCAGCTTGTAAACATTTCCGTTTTTGGCAGATATACAAAGCTGCCCATTATTTTTTATGTCACATCCTATTTTAGTGGCATATTTCCTTGATACCAGTACTGGGTTTGAAATAGAAAATCCATCATACCATCCTGATAATACAAACTGTGTCTTTTTACCATCTACAATCAAATTGATTTTCTGGTTTATTTTCGGATTTTCACTTCCAATAGTTGTCAGTACACTCTTTGGCATCATTATCTCATTTTCATTAGCTGGATATTTGCCCTTTATATTTGTAATCGCAGGTCCGAGATTGTCCTTGAACTCTGTGTCATCATAATAATACAGATTATATGAATTGTTTTTATTTATATCTGAAGCACTGCCGACATTAATTCGTATACCTGCTGCCTCTACCGTTTCCAGTTTACGTACCTCTTCTATCTGCTTTTCACTTGGATTATCAAGATAGATAGAGGACTTGGTTCCCTGCTGACGAAGCAGCATTTCATTTAGATTTTCAGCAAGACTGAATCCCATAGTAAAGATGGCAGTAAACATAAATGTGGTCAGTATAATCGCAAGTATTGTTACTCTGTTTCTAAGCTTATTCTGCTTTAACATCTTTCGGTATAGACGATTAATCACTGCTTTATTATTGTTATTTAGCATTGTCACCCGCCTCCTTTACCTTGCCATCTTCAATTCGAATCATACAATCAGCCATCAACGCTATTTCCTCATTATGAGTAATCATTACAATTGTCTGCTGAAATTGACGGCTTGTAGATTTAAGTAGCGAGATAACATCCAAACTGGTTCTGCTGTCAAGATTTCCAGTTGGCTCATCGGCTAAAATGATAGCCGGCTTTGAAGCCAATGCTCTTGCAATTGCAACTCTCTGCTGTTGTCCTCCTGATAGCTCGTTTGGCATGGATTTGAGTTTATTTTCTATTCCCAATGTCTCTATAATTTTTTTCACATATGGTTCATCTACTTCCATTCCATCAAGCTCTATTGGCAGAACAATGTTCTCATATACATTAAGAATTGGCACAAGGTTATAGTTTTGAAATACAAAGCCTACTTTGCGTCGACGAAATATTGTAAGTTCCTCGTCATCCATCTCGAAGATTTTCTCACCATCAACTATTACATCCCCCTCAGTTGGTCTGTCCAAACCACCAAGCATATTAAGAAGTGTCGACTTTCCACTTCCAGAACTTCCTATGATTGCCACAAATGCGCCATCTTCTATCTCTATTGAGACGCCATCGAGTGCTCTTGTTTCATTTTCTCCTGCATTATATATTTTCTTTAAATTGCTTGTAGATAAGATTGTCATTTTTCTCTTCCTTTTCATATTCTTAAATTACAATTATTTGCTATGAATATACCTTAACAGATAAATCTTACAATCTTATTACAGTCTAAATTACATTTTTATGTCTCGATACTATAAGGACGGGGAAAAGTTGAATAGACCACTTTTCCCCGTCCCCATTGGTTACCTGTGTTGTCTGTTGTCCAATTAAAGAAATGCAGACATCCTCATATTCTTTTCCATTCATTGCTAATATATTAATTTTTTCACCCTTCTCTAATGAAACACTATGCTCATTAATCGTTCGATAAAGTAAATCATTTGTTTCACTTTCTTCATTTATAGAAGAATACTTAACTCCATCTGTT
>JAXELM010000103.1:0-19688 GCA_034100525.1 Agathobacter sp. | reverse complement strand
GGAATAGACTATGACGAATATAATCCTGAGAAGGATGTGTATATTTCATATCATTTTTCTAAGAAGGATATGCTTCCTAAGAATGAAAATAAGAAGGAGCTTCAAAAGAGTCTGGGACTTCCAGTTAGAACAGATGCTTTTATGATTGGAATGGTATCTAGAATGACGGATCAGAAGGGATTTGATTTGGTTGATTGTATGCTCGACGAGATGCTTGGTGAGCTGGATATTCAGATAGTTGTTCTTGGTACAGGAGAAGAGCGTTACGAGAATATGTTTAGATATTTCCAGAATAAATATCCTGATAAGCTGTCAGCATATATCGGATATTCAGAGGAACAGGCTCACAAAATATATGCAGCTTGTGATGCATTTTTGATGCCATCACTATTTGAACCATGTGGACTAAGTCAGATGATGGCAATGAGATATGGAACGATACCGATTGTACGTGAGACTGGTGGATTAAAGGATACGGTTATTGCATACAATGAATTCGAGAATACTGGCAATGGTTTTTCCTTCCAGAATTACAATGCACATGAGATGTACCATGTTATCAAGTACGCATACGATGTATACCAGAATCGTCCGAAGGAATGGAACGGACTTATGGAACGGGCAATGGATATTGATTTTTCATGGAATGTCCCAGCGAAGGAATATGAGAAGTTATATGATTCCATAATAACTAAATAATCTAAAACCGCACGACTTGTCGTGCGGTTTTGTGTTTATGACAGGTTAAAATGAACAAAGTACCTTGTCTTTGGCAAGTGAGTAGTAGTATGCATGGTCGGATAACACCTCGTTATCTAAGACAGCATTTGTGTTAACCTCATTAATCATACTATTAACATATTCGTATGTTGAACCAATACTTGCTGGTACAGCGAGAAATTCATGAATACTACTTGGAATAAGAATCAAATCACTATTTAATTGTTCGGAAAGTGATTTTAGAACTCCATCATATAGGATACATGAAGCTCCATGTATTCGTCTCGTGTTTGTAATGATGTACATATGTGGGTCTAAGTATGTATTCAAAATTGGAGGCTTCATAATCTCATTGATATTTAATATTTCAACAGGGCATAATTTAGGGGAATTTGCCAAAGCTTCCTGATAGAGTTCGCTTATTGTTATATCCCATGCATCCAGATGCGAATCATGGATGGTAATAGTACCTAATTCTTCTTTGTTTTGAAATACTTGTGATTGAAATACAATGGCAAGATCATGAAAGCGGACATGAGGTATATCCTTGAGTAAATCAATATTCTTGTCGAAGTTAATAAGCTTCATAGTTACCGTATCTTTGACAGTATCAAAATGCTTATAGAATTCTATATCCAAATTCTTATCCGGCATTACTTCTTTGTATGTAGACATTATATCTTCATAGATGTCATACATGGATTGTCCGCCTAAATATCTGTGATAATACGGATTAAGATATATAGTTGGTGCAATATTAATCTTCGGATTGGTTATGATAAGTCCGTCAAGCGTGGTGCCATTATTTTTCTGGATTTGTTTGATATCAACGGTGCAGGTTGATTCAATCTGATTTCCAATAGTTACTTTAATGTTCTGTAAAAACTCCTGATAGTTCATAATTCTCCTTTTATTTATATCAGGCAAATAACCATTGGGGAAATATGTACGATTTGTACAAATAAAAGAAAACCACAGGACTGCTCCTGTGGTTAAACTATATCATGAAACATTTACGGTTTCAAGGAAAATTTTTATTTAGATTTTAATTTCTGCCATAACGAATTATACATGTTGGTAGAATAGTCATCTAAAGCTCTGTATACTTCACATTTGCTGATTATGTCTGCAGATGGATTAATAGCTTCATTTTCCTTTGTTGCCTCATCCTGTTTGCTGATTACAGACAGAAGAGGAGAAGCATAGTATACATATTCGAAATTTGCTTGGCCCATTTCGTCACTGCATATATAGTTTAGAAATTCTAATGACTCATCCATGTTCTGACAGGTAGAAGGAATAAACCATGAATCAATCCATAGATTTGAGCCCTCTTTAGGAACGCTGTAGGCGAGGTTCTCATTTTCTGCCATGGCTGTAGCGGCTTCGCCTGAATAACATACAGCAATTGCGGCGTTTTCAGCAACCATTTCATCACATGTCTCATCGACATAGTATGCCATTACATCAGAGCTTTGTCTGCTTAATATATTAAGAGCTTCTTTAAGGTGTTTATCATCTGTGTCATTGATTGAGTAACCCTTGCTAATAAGTGCTGGTACAAATGCATCTCTTACAGAGTTAATCATTATCATATTGTCCTTGAACTTGCCGTTCCACAGGCAGTCCCAGCTTGATACATCATCTGCATCCGCATATTTGGTATTGTATAATATACCAAGTGTTCCGTAGAAATAAGGCACTGTATATTTGTTCTCCGGGTCAAATGAGGATGACATCTGTATTATATTTTCATCTACGTTTGAATAGTTTTCGATTACATCATAGTCTATTTCTTCGACTTGGCCCTCATCAATCAGTTTTTCAATGATATAGTCTGATGTACAGATGACATCATAATCAATTGAACCTGATTTGTACTTGGTATACATCTCTTCAGGGTCTTCGTATTCTTCGTATTTTACATTGATACCTGTTTCTTCCTCGAATTTCTCCAGGGCTTCTTCGTCAATATATTTTCCGTAGTTTAACACTGTAAGAGTGCGGTTGTTGTCTTTGTCTGCATTTACAACAGTAAAGAATACAGAAAATGAGCCAACTATAAGTGTGAAAATAATCACAAGGCTTGATATTTTCTTTATACCATAGACTTTTTTTGAATCATGATTTTTGTCAGGATTCATATTTGCCACTAATAAAAGTAGCAGTACGGTAAAGAAAAGTATGGTAGAAAGAGCATAAAGCTCAGGTTTTATTCCTTTTCTAAGCTGTGCATAGAGCATTGTGGAAAGGGTGTTTACACCAGCACCTTTTGTAAAATATGTGATACTAAAATCATCAAGCGACATAGTCACTGCCATAAGAAATCCTGAAAATACGCCCGAGCGAATCTCTGGCCACGTCACCTTATAAAATGCATATACAGGTGATGCACCAAGGTCGAGTGCTGCTTCATAAGTATAGCGGTTTGCCTGCTTAAGTTTAGGTAGTACATTCAGAATCACATATGGAATATTAAAAGTAATATGAGCAATCAGTACAGTTACAAAGCCTAAATCAATGAATCTTACAAAAAGAAGCATCATTGATATTCCGGTAACTATATCTGCATTCAAAAGTGGAATATTGGTAGCCCCCAGATAAATTGTCTGGTTACGGCGCTTCATTGCGCTTATTCCAAGAGCTGCCAATGTCCCGATTATTGTTGAAATAACTGCAGCAAGCAGAGTTATCTGCAGAGTTGTGGCAAATGCTCTCATAATGGATTCACTTTTGAAACAGTTAATATACCATTCTAATGTAAAGCCTCCCCAGTTTACCTTTGATTTAGAAGAATTAAAGGAGAGTATGATTAGTACCAGAATAGGAAGGTACAAAAAAAGAAATATGAGTCCCATATAAATGCGGGAGCCTAATTTTTTTACCATATTGCTGTTCCCTCACCTTCTTTATCAAATAAATTCATCAGTGCCATGCTTATAAGTACAAATATCATAAGCACGAATGAAAGTCCGCTTCCGGCATTCCATTGTGCGCCATGTATGAAATCCTGTTCTATGACATTACCAATCAGAAGAACCTTGCCACCTCCTAGAACCTGTGATATTGCAAATGAGGTAAGTGATGGTACAAATACCATCACGATTCCACTGATTATACCTGAAACTGTAAGTGGAACAATGATTTTGAAGAAAATGATTATATTATTTGCTCCAAGGTCACGTGCAGCCTCAATCCAGTCGCGTTTTATTCTGTTCATTGAGTTGTAAATTGGCAGAAGCATAAATGGAAGAAAGTCATATACCATTCCAAGAACTACTGCTGTAGGAGTATTTATGATATTTACTCGCGGTAATCCAAGATTTACAAGGATGCTGTTTATTACTCCGTTTTTGGTAAGAAGCTGCTTCCAGGCGAGAATTCTTAGCATGAAATTCATCCACATTGGGAGCATAAATATAAAAACTATAAAACTTTGTTTTTTTATCTGTAGTCCGTTTAGTATCATTGCAAGCGGATATGAGAGTAAGAGGCATATCAGCGTGCACAATACACCGAGCTTAAGAGACAATGCAATCGCCTTTAGGTTGGTTGGATTTGTGATTGCAAGTATGTTCTCCAAAGTGAAGTCACCGCTTTGATTAGTGAATGCGTAGTATACAATCATGACAAGCGGAAGTAGTATAAAGCCGATAATCCATACCAGATATGGACCGGCGAGAAGCTGTTTTTTGTTATTCATCAATCTCCACCGCCTTTTCGTCTGAGGATTCAGGTTTGTGCATAATCTGGATATTAAATGGTATGACGTTTATACCTACTTTTGAGCCGACCTCATGGTACTTGGTAGTGTGAACCATCCATTCATATCCATTGGCCATGACATCAAGCTCATAGTGTACTCCTTTGAAAATAATTGATGTAATTTCTCCACAGAGAGAACCTTCTTCAGGCTCAACGAGTTCAACGTCCTCAGGTCTTATCACTACGTCTACAGGTGTGTTGTTTCCAAAGCCTTCATCTACGCATGGAAGCTTTACACCAAGAATCTCAACAAGTCTGTCGCATATCATTGTTCCGTCAATGATATTACTGTGACCGATAAAATCAGCTACGAATGCGTTTTCAGGTTCATTGTATATATCCTCCGGAGTTCCAATCTGCTGTATATATCCCTGATTCATGACAACAATAGTATCAGACATGGTAAGGGCTTCCTCCTGGTCATGGGTGACATATACGAAGGTGATTCCAAGCTCCTGCTTCAAGCGCATAAGCTCATACTGCATGTTTTGACGAAGCTTTAAATCAAGAGCTCCGAGTGGTTCGTCGAGAAGAAGAACCTTTGGTTCATTTACAATGGCTCTTGCTATTGCGATACGCTGCTGCTGACCTCCGCTTAGGGAGTCTACTGAACGGTTTTCAAAGCCGTCAAGATTTACAAGTTTTAAGGCGTATTTTATTTTGTCATTTATATATGCAGTACTTTTTTTCTTTATTTTGAGTCCAAATGCGATATTGTCAGCGATTGACATATGCGGAAAGAGAGAGTACTTCTGGAATACAGTGTTTAGGTTTCTCTCATTTGCAGGCAAATTGGTAATGTCTTTAGAATCAAAGAGTATTTTGCCTTTATCAGGGGTTTCAAAGCCGCCTAACAGACGAAGTGTAGTGGTTTTTCCACATCCTGAAGGTCCTAAAAGAGTGATAAATTCATTCTCGCGGACGTATAAATTTAAATCATCAAGTACCAAATTACCGTTGTAGGATTTGGAAATATCAATAAAATTAATTAGCTCTTTTTTCATTATCATTACCTTTCGTATTTTCTTCTTCTTATTATTTAATATTAAAGAAAATTAAAGTCAATACATTATGAGAATAAAATGTATTTATAAACAAAATTTTGGTTGAATTGATGTCGAAAGTATGATATTTTATTCATGCACTTAAAAATAATTTGTTATGCATTTGCCGATATGGCTCAGTTGGTAGAGCAACGCATTCGTAATGCGTGGGTCAGGGGTTCGAGTCCCCTTATCGGCTTTTTACTATTTTAAGAGAGGTTTAGATTATGGATTTAATCAAGAAGAATAAGACTATTGTTTCGATTGCTATATTTGTTGTAGTTGCTGCTATTTCTATTGTTGTTATGACAGTAGTGCTTAAGCAGCCGGTTGTACCTGTATGTGTACTTGTTTTGATAGAAGCTGCAATCGCAGTTATGCTTCACAATGCAGAGCTTTGGATACATGGAGTATTACTTCTGGCAGAGATTATTGCTGGAGTTGCTTTGGGAAGAATTGTTTTAGTTCTTTTGTGTATTTTAGTTTATATTGCAGCTACTTTTACTTTGAAGTTATTTGACAGTGAGTCTTAATAAGGAGACATAATAAGGAGAGAAATATGGATAGTGACAGTTTCAGTCAACAACAGTTAGATGATTTGTTCGCAAGGATGATTGAGTTTTATTCTGGTGATCCAAAGCGTATTCAGCATTTTACCAAGGTGCATAGTTTTGAACGACTTATTGGTATGCAGGAGGAACTAGATGATGCCACACTATTCATTCTCGAGGCAGCGGCTTATACTCATGACATTGGTATACGTATAGCTGAGGAGAAGTATGGCAGGTGTGATGGCAGGCTGCAGGAACAGGAAGGTCCTATTGTGGCGCAGAAACTGCTCTCAGAGATTGGTGTTGAGAACTATATGGTTGAGCGAATCTGTTATCTGATAGGTCATCATCATACATATACGAATGTTGATGGTATGGATTATCAAATCCTTATCGAGGCCGATTTTCTGGTGAATTTGTACGAAGACAAGGCAGGAAATCATGCAATTGAGTCTGCCTATGAGAGTATTTTCAAGACTGAGTCAGGTAAGAAGATATTCAGGGATATGTTCGATTATAGTGAGGATTAAAAAGGTTCTAGGGGGTTCCTCTGGAACCTTTTGTGTATTATTATGGCAAATAAAGTTAATTACCAGGCTGTTATGGAACAGCTTATCAAGGAAAACTGCACAGAGAATAAAGTACCGAGGCTTTTGCTACACAGTTGTTGTGGACCGTGCAGTACATATTGCATAGAAGTGTTGTCTGAATTTTTTGAAGTGACGGTTTTTTATTATAATCCCAACATTTATCCGCCAAGGGAATATGAGCTTAGAGTAGATGAACAGCAGAGATTCATAGATGAATTTCCTACAAAGAACAAGGTTTCATTTGTGGAAGGGAGGTATGATACAGATACCTTTTATGACATGGCTCGCGGCTTGGAAGATGAGCCGGAAGGCGGAAAACGTTGTTTTAAGTGTTATGAGCTTAGACTTAGAGAGTGTGTAGAATATGCTGCCCAGAATGGTTATGATTTTTTTACTACAACACTTTCCATAAGTCCGCTTAAGAATGCGGACAAGCTTAATGAGATTGGAGCTATGCTTGAGAAAGAGTACAATGTCAGATATCTGTTTTCCGATTTTAAGAAGAAGGATGGCTACAAGAAATCGACAGAGATTTCTAAAGAATATAATATGTATAGACAATACTATTGTGGTTGTATATATTCAAAAAAGCAAAGAGATGATGAGATAAAAAGGAGGAATTTGTAGATGGCACAGTTATGGGGAGGACGTTTCACAAAAGAAACAGACCAGTTAGTATATAATTTTAATGCTTCTATTTCGTTTGACCAGAAGTTCTATAAGCAGGATATCGAGGGAAGTATTGCGCATGTTAGTATGCTTGGTAAACAAGGCATTCTGACTAATGAGGAGATGCAGGCAATCATAAAATGTCTGGATGAGATTCGTAGTGATGTAGAGGAAGGAAGACTTGAAATTACTTCAGAATACGAAGATATTCATAGTTTTGTAGAGGCAAATCTGATTGATCGTCTTGGAGATACCGGTAAAAAACTTCACACGGGTCGAAGCAGAAATGATCAAGTTACACTTGATATGCGTCTTTACACAAGACTTCAGGTCTTGGAGATGGATGAACTTCTCAAAGAACTGTTAGATGTAATTCTTCGAATTATGAAAGAAAATACAGAGACAATTATGCCTGGTTTTACACATCTGCAGAAAGCCCAGCCTATCACACTGGCTCACCACATGGGTGCGTATTTTGAGATGTTCAAACGCGATCGTATGAGATTACATGACATATTTGACCGTATGAATTATTGTCCACTTGGTTCTGGAGCGTTAGCTGGAACTACATACCCGCTGGACAGAGAATACACAGCACAGCTGATGGGATTTTATGGACCTACCTTAAACAGTATGGATGGTGTCTCTGACAGAGATTATCTGATAGAGTTTTTATCAGCACTTTCAACAGTAATGATGCATCTTAGCCGATTCTCAGAAGAGATTATAATCTGGAATTCAAACGAATATCAGTTTGTTGAGATTGATGATGCATATAGTACTGGAAGCAGTATTATGCCTCAGAAGAAAAATCCCGACATTGCTGAGCTTGTCAGAGGAAAAACAGGTCGTGTGTATGGTGCTCTTATGTCAATCCTTACAACGATGAAGGGAATTCCACTTGCTTATAATAAGGATATGCAGGAAGACAAGGAGCTTTCATTTGATGCCTTTGACACAGCGAAAGGTTGTGTGGCATTATTCACAGGAATGCTTGATACAATGAAATTTAATAAGCCTGCTATGCGAAAGAGTGCAAACAATGGATTTACAAATGCCACAGATGCGGCTGATTATCTTGTAAATCATGGTGTTCCATTTAGAGATGCTCATGGAATAATTGGACAGATTGTTCTTTATTGCATTGATAAAGATATTGCTATTGATGATATGAGTCTTGATGAGTTACACAAATTCTCAGATGTATTTGAGGAGGATATTTATGAAGCCATCTCAATGGAGACATGTGTAAATAAACGTCTTACCATTGGTGCTCCTGGTAAAGAAATGATGGAAAAGATAATAGAAATTGAAGAAAAATATCTGAACGAGACCTGGGAGACTCCAAATTGTGCAAATGTTATAAGTTTTTAGAGAATAATTTGGTAATTTAATAAAGATTGTTCATTGTTTTTTATGAATAAATAAAGTAATATATTTTCTATGAAAGACAAATGTACGTCGTAGACGGACAGAAAGATTAGGAGAGTAAGATATGAGTGAAAAATTAAAAGTTGGTATTCTTGGTGGAACAGGAATGGTTGGTCAGAGATTTATCTCTTTATTAGAGAATCATCCTTGGTTTGAAGTTACAACTATCGCAGCAAGCCCAAGAAGTGCAGGAAAGACATATGAAGAGGCTGTTGGCGATCGTTGGAAAATGGATACCCCAATGCCAGAGGCTGTTAAGAATATAATTGTAAAGAATGTAAATGAAGTAGAGAATGTAGCATCAGAAGTTGATTTTGTTTTCTCTGCTGTTGATATGACAAAAGAAGAAATTAAGAAAATCGAAGAGGATTATGCAAAGACAGAGACTCCTGTAGTTTCTAATAACAGTGCCCACAGATGGACACCTGATGTTCCTATGGTTGTTCCTGAAATCAACCCACAGCATATGGAAGTAATCAAATATCAGAAAGAACGTCTTGGTACAACGAGAGGATTCGTTGCAGTTAAGCCTAACTGTTCTATCCAATCATATGCTCCGGTTCTTACAGCATGGAAGGAGTTTGAGCCATATGAGGTTGTAGCTACAACATATCAGGCTATTTCGGGTGCAGGAAAGACTTTCAAGGATTGGCCAGAGATGGTTGGAAATATTATTCCATATATCGGTGGAGAGGAAGAAAAGTCTGAAAAAGAGCCACTTCGTCTCTGGGGTGAGATTGATGACAATAAGAAGGAAATCGTTCCAGCTACTTCACCAGTTATCACATGTCAGTGCATCCGTGTGCCAGTATTAAATGGTCACACAGCAGCTGTATTTGTTAAATTCAAGAAGAAACCTACAAAAGAGCAGCTTATTGAAGCACTTAAGAATTTCTCAGGAGTTCCACAGGAGCTTAATCTTCCAAGTGCACCAAAGCAGTTCATCCAGTATCTTGAAGATGACAACAGACCACAGGTATCTCTTGATGTCAACTATGAGAATGGAATGGGAATTAATGTTGGAAGACTTAGAGAGGATACAGTTTATGACTGGAAGTTTGTTGGTCTTTCACACAATACAGTACGTGGTGCTGCAGGTGGAGCAGTTCTTTGTGCAGAGCTTCTTAAGGCACAGGGATATATCACAAAGAAATAATTTGAATATAAATAATATTTATTCCCCAAGGTTACGATTTCGTGACTTTGGGGTTTTTTTAATTGTTAAAAAATGATATAATATCTCTATTCGTTTGTTCGTGAATTGTAGGAGGATACAATGGAGATAAAGAATACAGATTTAAAGAGATTGCAGGAAGAATATGATAAGTCAGGAAATGGGCTTGTTATTTTATATGGACGAACAGGTTGTCAGAAGGAGAAGCTGATACGTGAATTTGTCTCTGATAAGAAATATTTCTATTACAGATGCAGACAGGCATCAGCTGCTGAACAGTGTAAGATGATGGGGCAGGAGATTTCGAGGGCTTTTGACGTTAAGCTTATCAAGAATACTTATGATGAGTATTTTAATAAAGTCAAAAGTGGTGGACCGGATAAGCTTGTCATTGTAATTGATGAAGCACAGTATGCCCTTAAAAAGGATGAGGAGCTTAAGGAGAGCTTGATTAAGCTTAGAAATAAGAGACTGTATCCAGGACCTGTACTGATTGTTCTTTGCTCTTCATCCATTGTATGGGTGGAACAGGATGTCGAGGAATGTTTTGGAAGCGATGCTAAGAAGATTGATTCATATATTAAGCTTGCAGATTTGAATTTTCTTGAAGTAGTAAGGCACTTTGGTGATATGCAAGTAAGAGATATCATTCGAATATATGGAGTTCTTGGTGGAGTGCCTGACTATCTTGATATGTGGGATGTTAATTCTACATTTAAAGAAAATATATGCGGGCTAGTTTTATCAGAGAGTGGAGCCTTATTTGATGAGGCACAGCGTGTTATATCGAATGAGCTTCGAGAGCTTTCTGTATATAATACTATACTTGCTACAATCGCAAGAGGACAGAATAAGCTGAATGATTTATTCCATGAGACGGGTTTTTCTCGTGCCAAGATAAGCGTATATATGAAGAATCTTAATCATTTCGATATTGTTGAGAAGCTTGTATCATTTGAGACAGGTGGATGGGAGAATGCCAAGAAAGGTGTTTATCAGATAAAGGATACATTTGTTAATTTCTGGTTTAAGTTTGTGTATCCACATTTGACGGATCTTTACATGATGGCACCTGAGGCTTTTTATGATACATATATTGCTGATGAGCTTGATGAATATCTGAATAGATATTTCAGAAATGTCTGTATGGAATACCTGCTTATTCTTGACCAGATGAACAGATTACCATTTCATGTGCACAAGACTGGAACATGGGTTGGAAAGACAGGAAATATTGATATAATTGCTCAGAGCTCCGACAGACGAAATATAATAGGCTTTTGTAATTGGAACAAACCTCAGATGACGATGGAAATGTGTGAGGAGATGGCGACAGCTATGGACAAAGCCAAGCTTAGCTCAGAACACTATTATTTGTTTTCGGCCACTGAGTTTGAACCGGCATTAGAGCAGTATGTCACTCGGGACCCACGGTTTATTCTGATAAACATGAATGAGTTGTAAAGTGGAGAAGATATGGGAAAATCATTAATTATTACGGAGAAACCATCTGTTGCTCAGGAGTTTGCAAAGGTGCTGCATGTTAGCGGCAGAAATGATGGTTATATAGAAAATCAGGATTATGTCATTACCTGGTGTGTTGGTCATCTGGTAGGACTTGTATATCCTGAATCATACGATATTAAGTACAAGACGTGGAGATTGGAAGATCTCCCGTTTTTGCCTAAAGATTATAAATATGATGTTATAAATAGTGTTTCAAGACAATATGATATAGTTCACGGAATGCTTTATCGAGATGATATTGACAGAGTCTATTGGGCAGGTGATGCCGGAAAAGAAGGACAGACCATAGAAGAGAATATCAGAAATTTCGGTGGAGTGCGTGAAGGCATGCAGGAGCTTCGTGTGTGGATTGATTCACAGACTGAGGAGGAAATTCTTCGAGGAATAAAAGAAGCAAAGCCGATGTCTGAATATGATAATCTTGGTAAATCCGGCATTATGAGAACTATAGAAGATTATGCTATGGGAATTAATTTTTCCAGAGTAATGTCAATTAAATATGGAAAGCTGTTAAATGATGCTGCCGGAACAAAGTCATATACTGCGATTGCTGTTGGACGAGTTATGACCTGCGTTCTTGGAATGGTTGTCATAAGAGAACGTGAGATACGCAATTTCAAAGAGACACCATTTTACAGAGTTATTGGTTCTTTTTCATCGGAATCAATAGAAGGTGAGTGGAAGGCTGTAGAGGGTTCGAAATATTTTGAATCACCTCTTCTATATAAAGAGAATGGATTTAAAGAGGAGAAGGACGCTTTAGCATTAATTGAACAGTTGCAGGGAAAGGCGGCTATTGTCAAATCTATAGAGAAGTCTATTACAAAGAAAAGAGCACCGCTCTTGTTTAACCTGGCAGAGCTTCAGGCAGAATGTTCTAAGCGGTTTAAGATTAGTCCCAATGATACATTACAGATAGCACAGGAACTATATGAGAAGAAGCTTACTACATATCCAAGAACTGATGCGAGAGTATTGTCAAGTGCAGTTGCCAAAGAGATTTCAAAGAATATAAGCAGGCTTAAGGGGTATGAGCCTACAGCGGCATTTGTTGATTGTATTATGAGCAAAGGTCTGTATAGGAATATTGCTAATACTGCATATACAGATGACAGCAAAGTTACAGACCATTACGCTATTATTCCAACAGGACAGCTTACGGAGCTTAATTCACTTAGTTCGCTTCAAAGAGCTGTATTTGATGTTATCGTAAGAAGATTTTTGAGTATATTTTATCCACCGGCACAGTATGAGAATGTTAAGCTTGTGGTTGGTGTAGAGAATGAATCCTTTTTTACATCGGCAAAGGTTTTAAAAGAGCCTGGATATCTTGAGGTAGCTACACCGCCTAAGAAAAAAAGCTTTGAGGAAGAAAACTCAAGAATCCTTGGAGGTCAGACACTCGAAAACACGGATAATGATGAGGAATCAGATGAACCAAGAGTTAATCCGAAGGCGTTGATTGAGCTTGCTGGCAGGATAAAAAATGGTGATGAAATAGCTGTTATGGGATATAGCATCAAATTCGGAAAGACCTCCCCACCGAAAAGGTATACATCCGGTTCTATGGTTCTTGCGATGGAAAATGCTGGACAGCTTATCGAAGACGAGGAGCTTCGCGAACAGATAAAAGGTTCAGGTATTGGTACATCTGCAACAAGAGCGGAGATAATAGACAAGCTTGTAAGAATTGGATATCTGAATTTGAATCCTAAATCTCAGATTCTTACACCGAAGAATCTGGGGGAGATGATTTTTGAAGTAGTAAGTATGACGGTTCCGGCACTACTAAATCCTAAAATGTCTGCTTCATGGGAACGTGGTCTTGAAGGAATAACTGCGGGAACAGTTGATTTCTGGGATTACAGGAACAAATTAGAAGATTTTATCCGCACTGAGACAGAGAAGATGATTAGTGAGGATATCAGACAGCCGCTTGCAATCAGAATAAGTGATTTCGCAGGAAAAGATGGACGAGGTGTAGGTGCAAGACGCAAAATCGGTGTCAAATGTCCTGTATGTGATGGGGAGATTATCACTACACCATTTGGTTTTGGATGCTCAAATTATAAGAGCGACAAGACAGGATGTAATTTCAACATAGGTGAAATTGCAGGGGTAACCTTGTCTGATGAGCAGGCAAAACAGCTTATTGAAGAAGGTCATACATCCACGATAAGGGGATTTAAATCAAAGACTGGCAAGAAGTTTGACGCATGTCTGGTTCTTAAAAAAGATGACGAAGGTAAAACAAATATTGAATTTGATTTTGAGAATGTAGAGGATATTGTTTTAGAAAACGTAAAATGTCCAATCTGTGGTGGGAAAATTAAGAAAACATTTTTTGGTTATAGTTGTATGAATTATAACAAACAAGACCCGCAGTCATGCAGATTCTCTGTTGGAGAGATGTGCGGAAAGACATTGCCTGAGGCTCAGGTCAGATTATTACTCGAAAATGGTTCAACTGAAGTTATTCGTGGATTTAAATCCAAAGCAGGAAAGAAGTTTGACGCAAAGGTTACTTTTTCGAAGGATGAAAATGGCACGGTGACGGGTCTTAAGTTTGATTTTGATGATGTTGCACCTGATATAGTAAAAGATGTAGTTTGTCCGGTTTGTGGAGGAGAGATGATTGTTACTCCTTTTGGATTTGGTTGCAGAAATTATAGGAAAGACGACCCGCAAAGCTGTAAGTTTGTAGTTGGAGAAATCGCCGGAAAGAAGCTTAGCGCATCTTTGTTAAAACAGCTTTTAAATGAGAGAAAAACTGAAACAATCAGAGGTTTTAAGGGCAAATCAGGCAAGAAATTTGATGCGTGTCTTGTTTTAAAAGAGGATGAGAACGGAGTACTGCAGGTACAGTTTGATTTTGACCATGTCGAGGCTAAAAAAATAAAAGATGTAGTTTGTCCGAATTGTGGAGGCGACATCGTAGCTACGCCATTTGGTTTTGGCTGTGCGAACTATGATAAAGCAGATGAGAACAGCTGCCGCTTTTCAATTGGCAAGATAGCTGAGAAATCGTTAAATGAAGCACAGGTAAAACAACTGTTATTAACAGGCTCTACGGATACTATTCGTGGTTTTAAATCTAAATCAGGTAAGAAATTTGATGCTAGAATTGTACTTGATAAGGATGAGGAAAATGGTGGAAAGGTCAAAGGTCTTAAATTTGATTTTAATGATTTAGAGCCTGTTACATTAAAAGACGTTGTGTGTCCACTTTGTAAGGGGAAGATAGCGGTTACACCATTTGGTTATGGATGCACCAATTATAAGAAAGATGATGAGAATAGTTGTAAATTCTTTATCGGAAAAATAGCTGGTGTTAAGTTAAAAGATGCGCAGGTTAAACAGCTTCTTACAGAAAAGAAAACTGATGTCATCAAGGGCTTTGTCGCAAAGACCGGTATGATGTTTGATGCTCCTCTTAGACTTTCAGAAGAGGGAAAAGTAGAGTTTGATTTTCCAAAGAAGCCAGACCCGGTGGAATCAAATATTCCATGTCCCAGATGTCAGAAGATGCTGATGAAAGCGCAGTGGCAGTATGAATGTGAATGTGGTTTTAAACTGCGCCATACTGTTGCACAGGTAGAGCTGTCGGAGGAAATTATAAAGGAATTACTTGATACAGGTAAAACAAAGAATAAAGTGATTGGCTTTACATCTAAAGCCGGAAATGTATTTGACACATGTCTTAAGTATGAAAATGAGATGATTTCATTTGACTTTGATAATCCGGGAGAGAATAATGATGGCTCTAGTGCTGATTTAGCCTGGGTTCCGGGACAGGAAATGGTTGAAAATCTGCAGTTCGAGGAAGACGAAGAGGAAATTATAATCACAGACGAATTGCTTGCTGAGGCACATGCAGATGACTGAAAATAAAGCTTTGAAAATAGAAGAGAGGATAAATAAATGGAAAATGCAAAAATAGCTAATTTATATGACTTAAGCCAGAGTATTGCAGGTGAATATCTGGCGCAGTTTACATACCCATGGGAGGCACTTGCCGGAATAAGTGATTTTATCAGAAAAATTGGACCGACACTTGATCCTGAGAAGTTCGAGAAAAGAGGCGAGGATATCTGGGTAGCAAAAAGTGCAAATGTATTTCCAAGTGCATATCTTGGAGGACCACTCATAATCGACGAGGATGCTGAGATAAGACATTGTGCTTTTATCAGAGGAAGTGCAATTGTTGGAAAAGGTTCAGTGGTTGGTAATTCAACAGAGCTTAAAAATGTGATTATTTTTAATTCAGTACAGGTGCCACACTATAACTATGTCGGAGATTCTATTCTTGGATATAAGTCCCATATGGGAGCAGGCTCAATCACATCCAATGTTAAGTCGGACAAGACACTCGTAGTTGTAAAGGACTGCTACGATACAAAAGAGGAAATAGAGACTGGACTTAAGAAATTTGGGGCAATGCTTGGTGATAATGTTGAGGTAGGCTGCAACTCTGTATTAAACCCTGGAACTGTTATCGGAAAGGGAAGTAATATATATCCTGTATCACGCGTCAGAGGAGTAATACCGGCAAATTCTATATTTAAAGAAAAAGATAATATTATTAAGAAAAATAATTAGAATATCACTAGACTTTATTCAAAAAATATGCGAAAATACTTGCAGTATGGAAAAATACATACCCTTATACAAATTCATAAGTGAAAGGAGTCTTATAATGATTTACACTAAGGAAGTTGAAAACATGTGTCCAGTTGCTAAGGGCGCAAAACATGAGCCAGCTCCTATTCCAGAAGAAGGAAAATGGGTTCATTCTAAGAAAATTGAGGACATTTCAGGTTTTACACACGGCGTAGGCTGGTGTGCACCACAGCAGGGAGCTTGTAAACTTTCCCTCAATGTTAAAAATGGAATTATCGAGGAAGCTCTTGTAGAGACAATCGGATGTTCAGGTATGACACATTCAGCAGCTATGGCAGCTGAGATTTTACAGGGCAAGACAATCCTTGAAGCATTAAATACAGACTTAGTTTGTGACGCTATCAACACAGCTATGAGAGAGTTATTCTTACAGATCGTTTATGGTCGTACACAGAGTGCATTCTCTGATGACGGTCTTGCAATCGGTGCAGGTCTTGAGGATTTAGGAAAGGGACTTCGTTCTCAGGTAGGTACAATGTACGCTACAAAGGAGAAAGGTGTTCGTTATCTTGAGATGGCTGAAGGATATGTTACAGGTATCGCTTTAGACGAGAATAATGAAGTAATCGGATATCAGTTCGTTTCTCTTGGAAAGATGACTGACTTTATTAAGAAGGGTGATGACCCTAACACAGCTTGGGAGAAAGCAAAAGGACAGTATGGTCGTGTTGCTGACGCTGCTAAGATCATCGATCCTCGTCAGGAGTAGTCATACGCGATAAGAGAGAAAGGAGAATAAGACAAAAATGGCTTTATTTGAATCATATGAAAGAAGAATTGACCAGATTAATGCTGTATTAAACAGCTATGGTATCAGCTCTATCGAAGAAGCTGAGAAGATTACAAAGGATGCTGGACTTGATGTATATAACATGGTTAAAGGAATCCAGCCAATCTGTTTCGAGAATGCATGTTGGGCTTACATCGTAGGTGCAGCAATCGCTATCAAGAAGGATTGCAGAAGAGCTGCTGACGCTGCTGCTGCAATTGGAGAAGGACTTCAGTCTTTCTGTATTCCAGGATCAGTTGCTGACCATCGTAAGGTAGGTTTAGGACATGGTAACCTTGGAAAGATGTTACTTGAAGAGGAGACAGAGTGCTTCTGTTTCTTAGCTGGACATGAGTCTTTTGCAGCTGCTGAAGGTGCAATCGGTATCGCAGAGAAAGCTAACAAAGTTCGTCAGAAACCACTTCGCGTTATCCTTAACGGACTTGGAAAAGACGCTGCTCAGATTATTTCACGTATCAACGGATTTACATTTGTTGAGACAAAATACGATTATAAGACAGCTACACTTAATACAGTATATGAGAAAGCATACTCAGATGGACTTCGTGCAACAGTAAAATGTTACGGTGCTGATGATGTTCAGGAAGGTGTTGCAATCATGCACAAAGAGAATGTTGGTGTTTCTATCACAGGTAACTCAACAAACCCTACACGTTTCCAGCATCCAGTTGCAGGTACATACAAGAAAGAGTGTATCGAGCAGGGGAAGAAGTACTTCTCAGTAGCATCAGGTGGTGGTACAGGACGTACACTTCATCCAGATAACATGGCTGCAGGACCAGCTTCATACGGTATGACAGATACATTAGGACGTATGCATTCAGATGCACAGTTCGCAGGATCTTCATCAGTTCCAGCTCACGTAGAGATGATGGGACTTATCGGTGCTGGTAACAACCCAATGGTTGGTATGACAGTTGCAGTTGCAGTTTCTGTTGAGGAAGCAGCAAAAGCTGGTAAATTCTAAAAAATATAGAATAAATTATGAAAAATGTCGTAATCAGAGATGATTACGACATTTTTTGTTTGCTATTTTGTCGTTTGCTGTTATAATATTGGTAGAGGATAACGATATAATTAATATATGTAACGGATTAGGATTTACTTTCACGGAAGAAAGGAGGAACATTATGAGAAGTGTATGGAATTTGAATAATGTTTCTGCATTGTTTAGTAATTTTAATAATACAAATAGTACAAGCAGTTTTATCAACTTTAATGATTATAGTGCGATTAAGAATGGAAGCTATAGAAAGCTGGTGAAATCATATTTTGATTTGGACAAGCAATCGTCTTCCAATAAGACTGATACTGTGAAGAAAAATGAGATATATACAGCAGATAAGAACTTGTCGCAGATGAAAGTTGAGGCAGATGAGCTGAAAAAATCGACAGAGGCATTGTCTGACAGTTCTCTTTGGAAACAGTCTAATGGCTCATATGATTTAGAGAAGATTACGAAAGCAGTTAAGACTTTTGCCGATGATTATAATGATGTAATAGACCAGTCTGCGAAAGTAAGCAATAAAGATATCTCGCAGTACAAGAACTGGATGAGTAGTATGACAAATACTATGTCGAATTCTTTGTCAAAGGTGGGCATTACAGTTGAGGTGGATGGAAAGCTTAGTGTTGATGAGGTATCTGTGAAGAAAGCTGACGTTAAGAATCTGAAAGCATTATTTTCAGGTAATAATTCATATGCCAGCCAGATTGAACAGAAAGCATCAAGTATATCAAGCGCAGCACTTCGAAATAATAGCTTATATACCAGTAGTGGTACACTTTCGAGTGCTTTAGGCAGTACATTTACAGGATGGATGTAATTATATTTACGATACATAGGATAAATTCTTAAACCAGAAGTTTGACTTCTGGTTTTGTTTTTGCTGATTTGTATATTAAAGAAAGTGAGGAATGGAACAATGAATTTAGAGGAATGTTATAACGCATTTGGTGGTGACTTGGAAGATGCAATAGCTCATTTGAAGAATGAAGATATAATTTATCGGTTTACAAAGAGATTTTTGGAAGACAAAAGTTTTGGTAAATTATATGATTGCGTAGCAAATGAAGATTATGAGGAAGCGTTTAAAGCAGCTCATTCATTAAAAGGTGTTTGTCTTAATATGTGTTTTAAGAATTTGAGCAAATCGGCGTGTGAGATAACAGAATTTCTAAGAGACAAAACAAATGAAGAGGTAGATGGAAAGAAGTGTAGAGAATTGCTCACTTCAGTTACAAAGGACTATGAAACTTTGATTAATACGATTAGAAAATTAGATTAGAGAGAATACATATTTTCATATTTGACTGTGAATAATATCACAATAAGGTTATTAATATATTGAAATCGAGGTTTGAAATATGAAAATTGTAAAAGTAACAGGACGTGAAGTTTTAGATTCAAGAGGAAATCCTACTGTTGAGGCAGAAGTAGTTCTGGAAGATGGTTCTATTGGTAGAGGAATATCACCGAGCGGTGCTTCTACTGGAGAATTTGAAGCATTGGAGTTACGCGATAATGACAGAAGCAGATATCTTGGGAAAGGTGTGCAAAAAGCAGTAGATAACATAAATGAAAAAATAGCACAGTCCATAACAGGAATGAATGCGGAAAATATATATGAGATTGATGCTGCATTGAAAAAAATAGATGGCACAGATGATAAATCGGTATTGGGTGCAAATGCAGTGCTTGCTGTATCTATTGCGACAGTAAGGGCGATGGCTGATTCTTTGGGGATT
>JAXELM010000254.1:0-2531 GCA_034100525.1 Agathobacter sp. | reverse complement strand
AAATCTGTTACACTTTCTAAGTCAGTATTGACATATACAGGAAAGAAACTTAAAGCTAAAGTAGTAGTAAAAGATAGAAAAGGAAAGAAGATTTCTTCAGCAAATTACAAAGTAACATACAGCAAGAACATCAAGTCAATTGGTGTTAAGACAGTAAAGGTTACATTCAAAGGTAATTATAGCGGAACAAAGACACTTAAGTACAGAATTGCACCAAAGAATACTTCAAAGCTTACAGTAAAAGCTGGAAAGAAGAGCATTAATGTTAGATGGAAGAAACAGGCTTCTCAGACAACGGGATATCAGATTCAGTACTCTACAAAGAAGAACTTCAAGGGTGCTAAGACAATTACTGTAAAGAAGAATAGCACTACTAAGACAACAATCAAGTCACTTAAGAAAGGAACTACATACTATGTAAGAATCCGTACTTATAAGACTGTTAATAAGAAAGCTGTTGCATCTAACTGGTCTAGTGCAAAGAAAGTAAAAGTTAAAAAATAATTGGATTTATGTAATAATAAGATGGGTCGCCTAGGTGGCCCATCTTTTAAGTATGGATAGAAGCTGACATCGGAGGAGATATGGATATTATTTTATTATTTTTATTAAATATGACAGTGTTATTATATGGGGGCTTTTTTGTTTGTGTGTCATGTGCTCTTAATATTTTATTAGGAGCTGCGATTATATTCAGAGGACATAAAAATAATAAAATAGTAATTCCATATAATTTGGAAATGCTCGGCATGATAATAATAGTTGCCATGTATGGTGTCACTAATATATGGGCAGTAGACAAAGGAATTGCTATCTGGGGATTATTCAAATATTTGCCATTATTACTTTTCATGATATATATGTATCAGATTGATGAAGAAAAAAAGAATAAGATAATTATGTATATACCATATATGGCAGCTATAATGACAATAATCTCTTTTGGGCTGTCATTTATACCAGCATGCAGAGAGTTATTTTTGGTAAATGGGCGATTATCCGGCTTTTTTCAGTATCCAAATACGTTTGCGATGTTTTTGCTGATAAGCGCAATTATTGTATTATTTAAAGATGTAAAGAAAAACTATATTGATTTTGTTTGTATTTTAGTATGCGTGTTAGGTATAGCAGTGAGCAAGAGTCTTGCTGTATGGTGTCTTTGTATAGTTGCAGTGGTGTATTTTGTTTTTCTTTGGCTGTATAAGAACAAAAGTCGTAAATTTGTAATTATTGGTATGTCAATAACGTGCATTGTTATTATATCAGCAGCTATAGTCTTAGGTTTCTCGGGAGGGCTAAATACAATTATTGATACTTCCCTGAAAACAAGTACTTTTCTGGGGCGATTTTTGTATGCATACGATAGTATAAATGTAATAAAAGACCACCCATTTGGTTTAGGATATTATGGATATTATTTTATGCAAGGGCAATATCAAACAGGTGTATACTCTGTTTCGACGGTGCATAATGATTTGTTGCAGTTGATTCTTGACATAGGTATTATTCCAGCATTGTTAATATTTGCAATAATAATAAAGCAGATTATATCAAAAAAGCAAAGTATCAGAAATAAAACCATAATAGTATTTATGCTTTTGCATACTTTGTTTGATTATGATATGCAGTTTATGATTATGGGCATGATACTAATTCTACTGTTGCCAAAAGGAAATGCCAAAGCAATAAAAACAAAAAAAACACATGAGGTTGTAATGCTGATTGTATTAGCTGTTATTACCTGTTTTTCAGTCAGAATTGGAGCATCCGAAGTATTTGGAGCATATGGAGATTATGAAAAAGCATTAGAATTGTATAAAGGAAATACTCTTTCAAGAATTCAGTGTATGAACATGGAGGAGGATATTAATAAGAAAGTTATAATGGCAAATGAAATACTTTCGTACAATAAGAGTGTTCCAGAATGTTTTGATGCAAAGGCAATATATGCATATTCGTCAGGAAAGGTAGATGATATAATTCTGTATCAGGAAAAGGCTATTAATCTACAGCAATATAATAATGCAAGAGTTGAAGCATATGTTGCTGTATTGTGCGAATGTGCTGAATATTTTTATGAGCAGGGCGATTTAAACAGTGCGGCATATTGTGCTGATAATATATGTAAAGCTATACAGGAATTAAATGAACTTGAGGATAAGACATCTAAGTTGGGATGGATGATTCAGGATAAGCCTGTTACTATATTGAGTGATGACATACAGGAAATGGTAGATACCGTTTTATTATATCTTCAGAAATGAGGTACTAATGACTATTGGTTAAATCTAGCAGTACTATATATAAGTCGTGTTGAAAAGAGAAAAAAGAGAAATTCTAGAACTATATTAGTTTTAGTGATGATTACTATTACAACTGTATTTGCGAATGTAACAATTTCTAACCCTGGTACAATCAATGTTCAGCTTTCAGCTGCTCAGCCACTTACAGCAGATAATTTCGTAATAAAGAGTAAATGGCATGAGAAAGGTACATTCGAAAGAACATGTATAATTGATTCTGTAACAACA
>JAXELM010000126.1:0-2452 GCA_034100525.1 Agathobacter sp. | reverse complement strand
GATCTTACGATAGGTTCTATTGCCGGAGTAAAGAAAATACCAGACTTTACATCTATACGAATGGATAATAGTGTAGAAAAGCGTGTTGAGTTACATTGCCATACTAAGATGAGTGATATGGATGGTGTTTCTGATGTAAAGGATATTGTAAAAAGAGCCATGAAGTGGGGACACAAAGCTATTGCGATAACCGACCATGGCGATGTTCAGGCGTTCCCGGAAGCTAATCACGCAGTAGATGATAAATTTAAGGTTATTTATGGCGTTGAGGCATATCTTGTTGATGATACAAAAGATATTGTTTTTAATAGCCACAATCAGTCTATAGAATGTGATTGTGTTGTTTTCGACCTAGAGACAACAGGATTTAGCCCAGAGAAAAATAAAATAATAGAAATAGGTGCAGTAAAGGTATCAGAAGGCAAAATAGTAGACAAATTTTCTACTTTTGTAAATCCGCAGGTTCCAATTCCTTTTAGAATAGAGGAATTAACCTCGATACGAGATGATATGGTAATAGATGCACCTTTGATTGAACAGGTATTGCCTGAGTTCATGGAGTTTTGCAAAGATTGTGTTATGGTTGCGCATAATGCAGATTTTGACATGAGTTTCATAAAAAGAAACTGTGAGTTTCTTGGCATAGAATGTAATCCGACTATTATAGATACTGTAGCACTTGCAAGAGTGTTACTGCCGCAACTTAACAGATTTAAGTTAGATACAGTGGCAAAAGCATTAAACATATCACTTGATCATCATCATAGAGCCGTGGATGATGCAGGATGTACTGCAGAGATATTTGTGAAATTTATACAAATGCTCCATGACAGAGGTCTTGATACATTTGGTCAGTTGAATGAATGGGCAAAATCATCAGTTGATAATATTAGAAAGGCCAATACTTATCATGCCATTATTCTGGCAACTTGCGATCAGGGAAGAACAAATTTATACAGACTTACTTCTTTAGCACATATTAAATACTATAACAGACGACCAAGAATTCCTAAATCGGAATTTGAAAAATACAGGGATGGACTGCTTATTGGTTCAGCATGTGAGGCGGGAGAATTATATAAAGCTATTTTAAATGGAAGACCTCAGGAAGAAATTACAAGATTAGTGAATTTCTATGATTATCTCGAAATTCAGCCGCTTGGTAATAATGCTTTTATGATTCGAGATGAAGATTCTGATATTGCAACTGAAGAGGATCTTATTGCAATTAATAAAAGAATTGTTAAATTAGGTGAAGAATTTGATAAACCTGTTGTCGCCACCTGTGATGTTCATTTCCTTGATCCTGAGGATGAAGTATATAGACGAATTATCATGGCTGGTAAAGGCTTCAAGGATGCAGATGATCAGGCACCGTTGTATCTTAGGACAACTGAGGAGATGTTAAAGGAGTTTGAATATCTTGGAAGCACCAAGGCTCATGAAATTGTGGTTACAAACACAAATAAGATTGCTGATATGTGCGAGCGTATTTCGCCTGTACGACCTGATAAATGTCCTCCTGTAATCGAGAATTCCGATGAGACGCTCAGAAAAATATGTTACACAACGGCACATGAGATGTACGGCGATGAGCTTCCGGAGATAGTGAAGGAGAGGCTTGACAGGGAGCTTAATTCCATAATCAGCAACGGTTACTCAGTTATGTACATCATTGCACAGAAGCTTGTGTGGAAGTCCAATGAGGACGGCTATCTTGTAGGCTCAAGAGGCTCCGTAGGTTCATCCTTCGCTGCGACTATGGCCGGAATTACCGAGGTCAATCCACTGCCGCCGCATTACCTTTGTATGAATGGGGACTGCCATTATTACGACTTCGACTCTGAGGAGGTTAAAAAATTCTCAGGAGGTGCGGGCTGCGACATGCCTGACAGGCTATGCCCTAAGTGCGGAAAGCCGCTTACAAAGCAGGGCTTTGACATTCCCTTTGAGACCTTCCTGGGCTTTAAGGGAAATAAGGAGCCGGATATCGACCTCAACTTCTCGGGAGAGTATCAGTCTAAGGCACATTCCTATACCGAGGTTATTTTCGGAAAAGGACAGACCTTTAAGGCTGGAACTGTGGGTACGGTTGCTGATAAGACGGCATACGGCTATGTCCGCAAATATTTTGAGGAGAGGGGCATTTCCAAAAGAGACAGTGAGATTGTGCGTATCGCAGAGGGCTGTACGGGTATAAGGCGTTCTACCGGACAGCATCCGGGAGGAATCATAGTCCTTCCGATTGGGGAGGAGATTCATACCTTCACACCGATACAGCATCCTGCAAATGATATGACTACAAATATTGTGACTACACATTTTGATTACCACAGCATTGACCATAACCTTTTGAAGCTTGATATTTTAGGGCATGATGATCCGACCATGATTCGTATGCTGCAGGACCTTACGGGCATTGACCCTAAGACAATACCTCTTGATTCACCGG
>JAXELM010000102.1:0-6339 GCA_034100525.1 Agathobacter sp. | reverse complement strand
CGATAGGTATTACCGGAACGATGGGAAATGTCGATAAAGATAATGCGGACAGTGTCCCTGGAAATGTATACTACACGATTATATATGATGATAAGTGCTATTCATATTATGATTGTATAGAAAAGCAGGAAAGCAGACTTGCATACAAGCTTGCTGTTGCAAAGCTTATATTTGAAAGCTTAAATGCTGTTTTGGGATACGTTTTATAGGACATTTAGTTGAAAGAGAGCTTTTATTTGACTATAATTTAAGTAAATGGCTTAATACAGAAGGTAAGTGAGGGTAAGAAAATGAAGTTGAGAGGCAAAATACAAATAATTTTTAGTTTGACCATTATAGTTTCGCTGTTGGTGCTTGGTTTTATTTCATACAATTCATCAGTAACAATAGCAAGGGATGATATGGAAACCAGCATACAAAATACAGCGAAGCTTTCATCTGGACAGATAAGTGCTTTGCTTGAAAGCTATAAGCATATTGCTACTGTTGTGGGCAAAGACGATATTATAGGTGGAACAGATGTCGACAATGCGAAGAAGATTTCTACAGTAGAACAGTATGCAAAGGATTATGGTTTTACAAGTGCCAATATTCTCGATGCATCAGGTGTCAGCATAAAGGATGGTACTGATTTTTCAGACAGAGAATATTATAAGAGAGCACTAAATGGCGAAACTAATATTTCTGGAATTACCCTTAGTAAGTATACTAATACATATGGTTTTTCAATTGCAGCACCAATTTATGCAAATGGAAATGGAGATATAACAGGAGTTATTTATTTCCGTGTTGATATTGATTTTATGCTTGATATTATTTCAGATATAATCGTATCAAAGAACAGTTATGTATTTATAGTTGATGAAAATGGTACTGTTATTGTACATGAGGATCAGGCGCAGATTTGCGAGAATAATCTTATTGAACAGGGCGGAAATACAAAGGCTGCTGTAGAGGATGGTATTGCGGGCAATACAGGTATAACAACACTTACATGGAATGGCATGGAACAGATGATGGGATATGCACCTATATCCAATACCGATGGCTGGGTACTTTTGGTAGAGGCCCCATCTCGGGATTATATAGATACATGTAGCGGTGTTGTAAAGAAGCTTATTATTGAGGATATTGTATGCATTATAGTAGCTGTAATTATTTCTTCATTACTTGCAAATTATATTGCGACAGCAGTAACTCGTGTTGAAGAGGTACTATTATCTCTTTCTAAGGGAGATTTTTCGAAGAAAATTAACAAAGCAAAATCAAAGGATGAGATAGGAATTTTAACAAATGCAGCTGGCTCGCTTAATGACACCCTTAAACAGATAATAGGGGAGGCAAATAATATACTTGGAGCTATGGCGGATTGCAATTTGTCAGTTTCAGATATGAATAGATATCCGGGAGAGTTTGATGAACTTGCAGAATCTGTTAATTCCATAAAGCTTACACAGCAAAAACTTATGAGACAGATGAAGGAAATGGCTGATTCTGTAGGTGTTGGTTCGTCAGAGCTTGCAGCTGCATCGTCAGCATTGTCTGAGGGTACACTTATTCAGGCTGAATCTATCCAGAAAGTGGTTAGTGAAGTAGATAATATAGCTGAGGTAATTCATAACAATTCGCAGAATGAGAATCTTGTAAATGAGAAGCTTCAGGATTTGGATGCTCAGATTAAGATAAACAATTCTGAGATGACAGAACTTATGGAAGTGATGAAGTCAATTGGAGAGATGTCAAGCGATATCCAGAAGATTGTTGCAACTATTGACTCAATTGCATTTCAGACTAATATCCTTGCACTTAATGCATCTGTTGAGGCCGCAAGGGCGGGAGATATGGGAAAAGGTTTTGCGGTTGTAGCGGATGAGGTTGGTAATCTCGCGGGAAAATGTGGAGAGGCATCTAAGAGAACAGAAGAGCTTATTGACAGATGTATTGAAGAGATTAATAAAGCACTCAGATGTGCAGAGAATACATTTGATGGTTTAACCAATATTGTATCCAGTTCAGAAGAAATTGCATCTGCATTTGTGCAGATTACAGATGATACAAGGGCGCAGGCTGAAAAGTCAGAGATTATCAAAGAAGAGATTAATAACATCTCTGATGTTATTCAGACAAATACAGCTACAGCAGAGGAGACAGCAGCATCTACGGAGACATTGTCAGGACAGGCAGATGACCTTCGTACCGTTGTAAACAGATTTAGAATTTAACACCGTTGATACCTACGATAATAATGGAGCAGGGCAAAATATCAGATGTTAGAAGAAATATTGACAAATAAAACAAAACAACATATTTTGAGAGCTATCTTCATGATGATTATGGTTGTGTTCATGGTATTGCCAGTGTACAGATATACATCTGAGACTAGAATTAAGTATGATGAGGTTGAACTTGACTCAGGCTGGAAGGTGAAGGTTCATGGCACCAAATACAAAAATGTCACACTTAGCGGCTTTAATTTCGATATGTGTAATTGTGGAGATACTATGACTATGGAACTTAAGCTTCCAGATGACAAGATAATATCAGAGGCTCTTTTGACCTTCTATTCAGTTCATTCTGTAGTGGATATGTATCTCGATGACAAGCTGTTTTACACATACGGGCACGATTTGTATGATAAGAATAAGATGCTTGGGTATGGAATGCATTATGTGGATTTGCCGGACGATTATGCTGGAAAGATGCTTAGGATAGAGCTTATTGTGACAGAGGACAATGCATTTGACGGTCTTCCAAAGCTTACTATAGTTGAAGGCTTCAATGCAATGAAGGAGACAATGGCAGGTATGAGAATTAATCTTCTTGTATCATTGTTTTTGATTCTCTTTGGAGTAATAACCATGGTTCTTTCTCTGTTCATGCTTAGAAAGACAAATAACTTTGTACAGACATATTGTATAGCAATGTTTTCATTTCTTATTGGTTGCTGGACAATTTGTAATACGGATTTGATTGCTTTTTTTGTATCTGATTTACAGGTGAAAGCTTACATGGAATACATGTGCTTTTATTTTCTGCCAATACCGATTACATATTATTTCAGATCTGTTATAGATGAACCAACAACACCTATGGTACTGAAGGTTTATTTCTGGTTATTGATGGGTGTAGAAATTGCATATGTGGTCACATGTTATGTGAGCCAGTTTTTAAACATAGAGCATTTTCCACAATTTCTTTCTGGATGTCATATAATCATGGGTTTTGCACTTATTCTTGTTCTAAGTCTGAATTTAAGGGGAATAAGGAAAAAGGAAAGAAGAAACAATAGTATAATAATAGGTTTTGGACTTGCAGCAGTTTCAGTAGCTTTCGAACTTGTACGATACAAT
Organism: Agathobacter sp.; assembly: GCA_034100525.1. Lineage (GTDB taxonomy): Bacteria > Bacillota > Clostridia > Lachnospirales > Lachnospiraceae > Roseburia. The sequence goes on along the minus strand of JAXELM010000102.1, from coordinate 2,989 downwards.
TTCGGCAAGTTCTTAGTAGGATTTAGCGGAAATAAATACAGTAGTACACTAAGCTTTGCTGTTTTGATACTGGTAATTGCACTTCTTGTTGACTATGGACAGGGTGTATCAAAGAATTTCTTAAAAGATGCAAAACAAAGACTCCTGGAACAGCTTGCATATATGGACGAGCTTACCGGACTTAGCAACAGACGAAAATGTGAGGAAACGCTTCAGGAATATATGGACAGCAAAACGAAATACGCTGTTATAAGTCTTGATATGAATTTTCTTAAGAAGGTAAATGATACATTAGGTCATGAAATGGGAGATGTCTTACTAAAAAGATTTGCAGATATGCTCACAGAGGTGTATAGTTCTTATGGAACTGTTGGTCGAATGGGCGGAGATGAATTTATTGTTATTCTGCCGGAAGTGTCATACAGAGAGACTGAAAAGTTAATTGAAGAGATGAATTTTGTTATGACTAAAAAGAACGCAGAGGATAGCAGTATTACTCTAAGTACAGCATATGGATTTGCGATGAGTACCGAAGTAGAGGATGATACGGACGCACATGCGGCATACAGACTTGCAGATGACAGGATGTACGAACATAAGAGAGCTTCAAAGATGGGAAGGAGAGACTAGAGTGAAAAAAGTAGAGGATTATATCAGAAGTATACCGGATTTTCCGGAACCTGGAATTATTTTTAGAGATGTGACAAGCGTACTGCAGGATGCAGACGGACTTAAGCTTGCTATTGATGAAATGGCAAAGCTTTTAGAGGGTGTTGAGTGTGATGTAATAGCAGGGGCAGAGTCAAGGGGATTTATTTTTGGTATGCCGCTTGCATATTTACTGCATAAGCCATTTGTATTGATTAGAAAAGCAGGAAAGCTTCCGTGTGAGACTATATCAAAGACCTATGACTTAGAGTATGGCTCAGCAACGATTGAAGTACATAAGGATTCAATCAAACCTGGACAGAAGGTTGTATTGATAGATGACCTTATTGCAACAGGCGGTACGATGAAAGCTGCAGCAGAGCTTGTTGAAGAGCTTGGCGGTGAAGTGGTCAAGATGCTTTTCCTTATAGAGCTTGCCGGACTTGAGGGTAGAAAAGTATTAGAGGGATATGATGTCGATGCTGTTGTGACATACGAAGGTAAATAGCTGCGAATAATTGAGAAAATAATACACATACTGTATCTTAACAGAACCTTTTGGTTTAATAAATTTTGATTGGGAGAACAGTATGATTGAACAGATTGGAACAGGGAGTCTCCTTTTTAAGGAGTCTCCTTTTTTATTGGAAAGTGCGTCCATAGTGGGTACAAAAGAAGGCCAAGGACCTCTTGGAAGCTTGTTTGATGTGGTCGGTTCTGATGATAAATTTGGACAGGACTCATGGGAAAAGGCGGAAAGCAGTCTGCAGCAGGATGCACTTACACTTGCTATTGGAAAGGCAAAGGTCACGAAGGATGAGATAAGATATTTATTTGCTGGAGATTTGCTGGGGCAGTGTGTTGCATCGTCATTTGGTTTAAAGCAGTTTGAAATACCCTTGTTTGGAGTGTATGGTGCATGTTCGACCTGCGGAGAATCGCTTTCTCTGGCTTCAATACTTGTGGCATCGGGATGCGCAGATTGTACGGCTGCGGTTACATCAAGTCATTTTGCAAGTGCCGAAAAGCAGTTTAGATTCCCTCTTGAATATGCAAATCAGAGACCGGTTTCAGCGACATGGACAGTTACCGGAAGTGGAGCATTTATTCTTGGCAGTGAAAAATATAAGGGACGAATAGAGCATAAGAAAGATGATAAATTCGTTCGCATAACAGGAATTACAACTGGCAAAATAGTCGATTATGGAATAAAGGATTCAATGAATATGGGAGCAGCTATGGCACCGGCCGCCGCTAGTCTTATTAAGCAGAATCTAGAAGATTTTAAAATAAAAGCAGATGAGTACGACAAGATTGTAACAGGTGATTTGGGAAGTATTGGGAAACAAATATTATGTGATTTGTTGCGCAAGGACGGAATTGAGATTGAAAGCATTCATGAGGATTGTGGTATGAAGATATTTGATTCAGAGACTCAAAATACAGGCTCAGGAGGCTCGGGATGTGGCTGCTCAGCTACAACCTTAAGCGCGTATTATATTCCAAAGATAAAAAGTGGTAAGCTTCGCAAAATATTATTTATTCCGACGGGAGCACTGCTGTCACCTGTAAGTTTTAATGAGGGTCAGAGCGTGCCGGGAATAGCACATGGTGTAATTATTGAGGGGGAATAGAGTATGGAATATGTAAAAGCATTTGTAATTGGTGGTATTATCTGTGCACTTGTACAGATTCTTATGGAAAAAACAAAACTAATGCCTGGAAGAATTATGGTAATTCTGGTTTGCAGTGGCGTAGTACTTGGCGCAATAGGTTTCTATGAGCCATTTTCAAAATGGGCAGGTGCAGGTGCAAATGTGCCATTGCTTGGTTTTGGAAATGTGCTCTGGAAAGGAATGAAGGAGGCAATCGAGAAGAAAGGATTCCTTGGAATTTTTACAGGTGGATTTGAAGCCTGCGCAGCTGGTGTGGGTGCAGCTTTAGTGTTTTCATATATTGCTTCTCTTCTTACAAAACCGAAGATGAAGAAGAACTAAAAAATAAATTGTTGTTTATCGAGGGGGTGGCAACCGCTTCTTAAGTCTTCAAGGACATGAGTTGATACTATTTGTGTGGATAGACTGTTTTGGGTATATATGATTTGAGGGTATGTTAATACATTTTGTGCGTTTATGTCCTCGCATTAAGAGGCTCTAAATAATTCGCCAACGATATCGATGAGTGACGCTGTCGTTCATATTCGCCGTCCTGGCTCATATTCACTGAAATTGCCGTCCATGGCAATTTCCCAGCTGATATCAAACGAATTATTAAGAGCCTCTAAACACTGCGGATGCACTTACAAAATATATTACTATCCCCTCAAATCATTTTTAAATTG
>JAXELM010000040.1:0-5878 GCA_034100525.1 Agathobacter sp. | reverse complement strand
TTATGTCCTCGTGTTAAGAGGCTCTAAATAATTCGACCAGGATATCTATAAGTGACGCTGTCGCTCATATTCGCCGTCCTGGCTCATATTCGCTGAAATTGCCGTCCATGGCAATTTCACAGCTGACTACGTACGAATTATTAAGTGCCTCTAAACACTGCGGATGCACTTACAAAATATATTACTATCCCCTCAAATCATTTTTTAAGCACGAAAGCCCCTTCACCCAGAGTGCCACGACTCATGTCTATTATAGGCTGAGAAGCGGTTGCCCTATTACAGAAGTTAAAAGTTCTGGAAATTTACAGAACGTTTAACTCATAAATTAGGGCAACCGCATCACAGCCTATATTAGACATGAGTCGAGGCACTCTGGGGAAAGGGGCACTTGTGCTTTAAAAATGATTTGAGGGGATAGTAATATGTTTTGTAAGTGCATCCGCAGTGTTTAGAGGCTCTTAATAATTCATACATAGTCAGCTGGGAAATTGCCATGGACGGCAATTTCAGCGAATATGAGCCAGGACGGCGAATATGAGCGACAGCGTCACTTATAGACAACCCCAGCGAATTATTTAGAGCCTCTTAACACGAGGACATAAACGCACAAAATATATTACTATCCCTTCAAATCATATATACAACTACAATAGCCCCTTCCCCCAGAGTGCCTCGACTCATGTCTTCTATAACCCAAAGCGGTTGCCCACCCCCGAGTTAAACAGAAATTTGTTATATTATTAGGTAGATATATGTTGACATATTAAAAAATCGTGATATACTATAATTAAACATATGAACAAATGCTCATATGTTAGAAATGAAAAATACGAGTGAACAAAAAGAATGGAGAGTATACTATGAAAAAGACTTATAAAATTGAAGTAGATTGTGCAAACTGTGCCAATAAGATGGAAGAGGCTGCAAGAAATACTGCCGGAGTGAAGGATGCAACTGTGAATTTTATGACACTTAAGATGAATGTAGAATTTGAAGATGGAGCTGAAGCCAAAGCTGTTATGCAGGAAGTTCTAAAGAACTGCAAGAAAGTGGAGGATGATTGCGAGATTTATTTCTAAAGTATATAAAAAAAGAGGTATAGCATATGAATAAAAAGCAGAAAAAGATGCTTATTAGAATAATAGTAGCATCTGTTTTAATGGTTGCATTGCATTTTGTGACCTTCAATGAGGAAGAGCTGTTGTTTCGGGTACTTAGATTTCTTTTGTATCTCGTTCCGTATCTGGTAGTTGGATATGATATTTTGAAGAAAGCTTTCAAGGGTATCGTAAACAGACAGGTATTTGACGAGAATTTTCTGATGGCGGTTGCTACAATAGGTGCAATGGCAATAGCAATATATGAGGACGGAGACTATACAGAAGCAATAGCTGTTATGCTTTTCTACCAGATTGGTGAGCTTTTCCAAAGCTATGCAGTTGGAAAAAGCAGAAGAAACATAAGTCAGCTTATGGATATCAGACCAGATTATGCGAACGTGGAAATAGATGGTCAGATTAGCAAAATTGATCCGGATGAAGTAGAAGTTGGAACTGTGATAATTGTGCAGCCAGGAGAAAAAGTACCGATTGATGGTATAGTCGAGGAAGGAAATTCGACACTCAATACAAGTGCTCTTACAGGTGAGAGTCTTCCAAGGGAAGTACAGGCAGGCGATGAAATAATAAGTGGTTGTATTAATATGACCGGAGTCCTCAGAATTCGAACGAACAAAGAATTTGGTGACTCCACAGTATCGAAGATACTTGATTTGGTTGAGAATGCCAGCTCGAAGAAGTCGCGTTCAGAGAATTTTATCTCAAGATTTGCCAGATATTACACACCGGCTGTCTGCTATAGTGCGCTTGCACTTGCTATACTTCCCCCATTATTTAGAATGTTTATTCTGAGCAGTGCACCTATGTGGGGGGACTGGGTATATCGTGCGTTGACATGTCTTGTAATAAGCTGTCCATGTGCACTTGTTATAAGTATACCGCTTAGCTTTTTTGCAGGAATTGGTGGAGCAAGCAATGCCGGAGTGCTGGTAAAGGGCTCAAGCTATTTAGAGACACTTTCGAAAGCAAAATATGTAGTATTTGACAAGACAGGCACGATGACAGAAGGTGTATTTGAAGTCAGTAAGGTCTGCCCAAAGAATGTATCAGAAGAAAAATTGATAGAATGTGCAGCACTCGCAGAGAGTTATTCGAGCCACCCAATCAGCAAGAGCCTTAAGGCTGCGTATGCGAAGAATATAGACAAGAACCGTGTGACAGATGTAGAAGAAGTAAGTGGACATGGTGTTTGTGCAAAGATTGATGGCATACAGGTAGCTGTTGGAAATGCGAAACTTATGCAAAAGCTTGGCATAGAATATGACAAGTGCGAAGAAGCAGGAACAATAGTTCATGTGGCATCAGAAGGCGTGTATCAGGGATATATTCTCATATCAGACAAGATAAAGCCGACGGCGAAAGAGGCAATAGAGAGACTTCATCAGGCAGGAATCAGGAAAACAATTATGCTTACAGGAGACACTTCAGAGGTGGCACAAAAAGTAGCACAGGAGCTTGGAATAGACGAGGTCTACAGCGAGCTTTTACCAGCTGATAAAGTGGCAAAAGTAGAGGAGATATTATCAGGTAAGAATGAGAAAGATAAGCTTGTATTTGTCGGTGACGGAATCAATGACGCACCAGTGTTGTCGAGAGCTGACATAGGAATAGCTATGGGAGCAATGGGCTCAGATGCAGCAATTGAAGCAGCAGATATAGTTCTTATGGATGATGATCCGCTCAAGATATCAAAAGCAATCAGAATTTCAAGAAAATGTCTTAGAATAGTGTATGAGAATATATATTTTGCAATTGGAATCAAGATAATATGTCTGATTCTTGGAGCATTAGGAATTGCCAATATGTGGCTGGCAATTTTTGCAGATGTCGGTGTTATGGTAATAGCCGTGATTAATGCAATACGAGCATTGTTTGTAAAGAAGTTGAGGTGACATAAATGGAGAAAAAAGATATAGAAGAAACAGAGCTTTATGATTTGGCGGAGCTGTTTAAGGTATTTGGTGATTCGACACGAATCAGAATATTGTTTGAACTGTTTGAGGCGGAGGTGTGCGTGTGTGACCTGGCGGAAGCACTTAATATGACTCAGTCAGCGATATCGCACCAGCTGAAGATATTAAAACAGAGCAAGCTGGTAAAAAGCAGAAGAGAAGGCAAATCAATAATTTATTCACTGGATGATGACCATGTAAGAAGTATAATCGCCCAGGGACGTGAACATATAGAACATAAGTAATTGTTCAGTGCAGAAATATGCGGAATCGCATATTTCGTATGAAAGAGTATAGTTTGTTGGAGCAAGTATATTAAAAAATTTTTCAAGAAAAAGAGGCAATATTGCCTCTTTTATTTTGTATTTGGACTATAAGTGTGATACAATATGTTGTATGAGACTCTAATCAAAATGTCAGCAATGCTGATATGCGTTCTCGAATGGAATAAAATTAAAAGGGTGTAAGGAAAAGAAGTGACAAATTTAGAGGAATATTACAATAAATTTAATGAGGAAAAGCGATTAAACAGCAGACATGGACAAGTAGAATTTGTTACATCGATGAAATATATCCACAAGTACATTGATGTTTTAGAGAAGGAATGCGAACCGAAGATACTTGATATAGGCGCAGGAACAGGACGTTACAGTGTACCACTTGCACTTGAAGGATATGACGTGACTGCGGTCGAGCTTGTTAAACATAATCTTGGCAGGCTAAAGCAAAAAGGTGCAGGAGTTAAGGCTTATCAGGGTAATGCACTTAAGCTGTCGAGATTCGATGACGAAAGCTTTGATTTGACACTTTTGTTTGGACCTATGTATCATCTTCATTCAAAAGAGGACAAGCTGCAGGCACTAAGGGAGGCAAAGCGAGTAACAAGAAAAGGCGGATATATTCTTGTAGCATATATTATGAATGAATACAGTGTTATCACATATGCATTCAAAGAAGGTCATATTTTAGAGGGAATACGTGACGGAATGCTTGATGAGTCGTTTCATTGTACGGACAAGGCCAATGAACTATACAGCTTTGTCAGAACAGAGGATATAGAGTCACTTAACGCGGAAGCAGGATTAGAAAGAGAACTGATAATAGCGGCAGATGGAGCCGCCAATTATATAAGACCGGTACTTAATTCACTGAGCGAGGAGGAGTTTGCGAAGTTTATCGAGTACCACCTCAGTGTGTGCGAGAGAGCTGATTTAATGGGAGCAACAGCACATACAGTAGATATATTAAAACGTGGATAAAGGGAGTTGTTATGAAAAAAAAGATACTTGCACTATTTCTGATTGGATGTATGGCAATAGGGGGATGTGCCCAGGAAAAGACAAAGCCAGACGTCATTGCAGAGTCAGAACTTGACGAAGAAAAGATAGCAAAAGAGATAGCAGAATCAGAAGCAATTGAGGAAGCATTGGGAATCGACACCGAAGAGGATGAGGATGTTGAAGGAAGCAGCACAGATAGCGTAACAGAGGAAAATTCAGAGTCGAGCAAAGAAGATGATACTCAGAATAAAGTAAAGACGATTACGATTACAGCTACAGGCGATTGTACACTTGGGAAGACGCAGGAACAGGGATATGACGGTTCGTTTGTTGCATATTATGACAGCCGGGGGGAAGAATATTTCTTTGAAGGAGTAAGAGATGTTTTTGAAGCTGACGATTTTACACTTATAAATCTGGAATGTGTGCTTACAACATCGACAGATAGAGTGGAAAAGACCTATAATCTAAAGGGAGACCCAAGCTATGTAGGAATAATGACAAGCAGTTCGGTGGAGGGCTGTACACTTGGAAATAACCATTCGAGTGATTATGGACCACAAAGTCTTACGGATACACAGAACGCATTGGATGGTGCCGGAATAATATATGGATATAACGAACATATTGGTAAGTACACTACAGACGACGGACTTACGATTGGGGTTGTCTCAGCCAATGTGCTTTCGCAGAATGAACAATATATCAATTATTTGAAAGATGGAATACAGACCTTGAAAAATGAAGGAACAGACCTTATTATTGCGTGTTGTCACTGGGGAATTGAGAGAGAGTATTATCCATATGAATTTCAACAGACACTCGCACATTCGCTTGTAGATAGTGGGGCGGACCTGGTAATAGGAACACATCCGCATGTACTGCAGGGAGTCGAACTATATAATGGAAAAGTGATATGTTACAGTCTTGGTAATTTTTGTTTTGGGGGAAACAGGAATCCATCGGATAAAGATACAATGATGTATCAACAGACATTTACATATATAGATGGACAATTACAGACTGATGTAAATGCACAGATTATTCCATGTACAATAAGCTCTGCCAGTGGTTATAATGATTTTCAACCGACCATTGCAACAGACAGTAAGAAGCAGTCAATTATAGATAACGTAAATACATATTCCTCATCATACAGTAACATTTGTTTTGATGCGGAAGGGAAATTAATGTTAAAGGAGTAAAAAGTGAAGTTTATGGATATTTGGAGAGAAAAAATCTTCGGAGACAAGGAAGTTGAACTGATTGAAACCGATTTACAGGCAATAGATGAAATTGATGGGTTTAGAGTCAGACCTGGATTTTTTCGAATGAATGGTGCATGCGAGTCCACCAATGGAATCAGCTTTACAGTTAGTTCACATAACGCGACGAAATGTACACTTCTGCTTTTTCATGAAGGTGAAAAGGAACCTTTTGCAAGGCTGCCATATCCGGATTCTTATAGAATTGGGGATACTTATTCAATGATGGTGTATGATATAAAAGCATCTGATATAGAATATGC
>JAXELM010000257.1:0-3820 GCA_034100525.1 Agathobacter sp. | reverse complement strand
CTGCCTTTGCAAAATCTCCATTGTTGATATAATTGCCTTTTGCATCTGGTTTTCTCAATTCAACATTTTTTACCGGCTTTTTCACATTCTCGTCGTAGCTGTCTTTCTGATATGCTTTTACATAATCAATGACGAATGCCTGATCATCAAATGTTGTTTTGTCATCTGGATATCCAACCCAGCTGCCACCTACTGCAAGGTTTAAAATCATGTAGAATGGCTGGTCAAATGGTGCTGGATATGTAATTGTCCCCTGTCCGGTTGTAGTAGTATACCAGTCATCCGCTGTATGATATAATACTCCGTCTACATACCACTTAATCTTTCCTGGCTCCCATTCACAGGAGAAGGTATGGTACTCATCTGTAAAGTTTCCTTCACTTAATGTATAGGTGTTCTGTCTCTCTGAATGAGGATCACCGAAATGAATCGTTCCATATACTTTGTTATTTTCCTGACCCATTACCTCCATACAGTCAATCTCACCACATTTTGGCCACTGACCATATACGTTCTCATTGGTTGGCATCATCCAGAAGGCTGGAAGATATCCTTTTCCCTTTGGAACTTTTACTCTTGCTTCGAAAAGTCCATATTTGAAATCATGTTTGCCCTGTGTATTTACACGACCAGATGTGTAGCTATATGTTCCATCTGAATTTTTCTTCTGTACTGGTTTTAAGTAGAGATTGCCATCTTTCACCTGAATATTCTCTGATGAATCCACATACTCCTGAAGCTCGTTATTTACCCATCCAGCCTCATGTAATTCCACATTCCAGTCATTACGGTTCAACTGATCTCCATTGAAATCATCCTGCCATTTTAATTCGTAGCCTGCATATGATAATTTCTCAGTTTCTTTTACCGGCGTACTTGTTTTTGCTGTTAATTTCTTTCCTGATTTAACAGTCTTCTTAGTTCCATCCGCTAATACAACTGTGATGGCATTCTTTGTATTATTCTTAATCACAGAACCATCATTCTTTGTAACCTTGACAGAAGAAACTTTAGCAGCTCCACTCAAGGTAAGAGTACCCTTGGAAGCCGAATATGTAATACTCTTAATACTCTTTTTTGCCGTTACGCTTAATTTCTTATCTGAGATTACGTATGTATTTCCACTTTTGCTTTCTGTCACACTGCTTGCATCCACGATTTTTACTTTCGCAAATTTAGCCTTGTTCTCAAGCTTTACCTTCGGTGCATCCACCTTAAGTGTGATCTTACTGTGATTTCCTGACTTCACAGCAAGCTTCTTAAGCGTCTTTGACTTTACAATGATTGTTTTTACACCACTTTGTTTCACTGCTTTGTCAAATTCTTTCTGTGTTGACACCGTTACCGTCTTTTTTGCAGCCTGTACATCCACTGGACTTGCAATTGCCGATGTCACTACCATTGTTGCAGCCATTGTAGCTGCGAGCCATTGTTTCAATCGTTTCTTTTTCATGCTCTAACCCTTTCCTTAAATATATTTGCCTTGCTTTTTCTCTACAGCCTTCCATTTTGTATTTACATAATATCATTCCTTTCTATCCAAAAATATCAAAAAGTAGAAGGATATATCATTTTCATGCACATATCGTGTCTATTATGTTAACATCATTCATATTTTAGTAACAATATAATAAGGACTGGCAGTTTACACTGCCAGCCCCTTTATGAGGTATGAACAAATATTAGATTATTTCGTTTTTACTACACTAATATTTGATAATGTAATCACAGAAGCAGGTGTCTCCTCTTTGACTTTTCCCATTGAGATATAGAAATCTGCTGCCGGATCCGTATTATCTACAGTAAATTCATAAGAAACTGTCTTCTTCTCATTTGCCTTTAAATCCGTATATTCCTGACCATACTGTGAGTAGTTTGTTGCATGCATCACTCCACTTACAATCTTACGATCTGCGGAAGAGGAAACATCAAAGGAAACTTTATAGGTACATCCTTTTTCCAACTGTACACCACTGTTCTTAAGCTGTACATGCCAGTCCTCGGTTCCTGCCTTTTTGATGTCATAGGTAAGCACACCATCTGCGATGGTACGCTCAGCTTCTGCACTTCCATCCCAGTTTGCGATGGTCTCAGTCCATCCATTAAAGTCATCTTTAAATGCTGCATTGGTAAGAAGATTCACATCCACCGGTTTTGCATCTGTTACACTCTCAGCTGCAAGCTCTTCCTCTGTGATCTTCTCAAGAACAATATTATCAATACATACTCTGTGCTGTGTTTCAATATTGCCACCACCAAGTGCGATATTAAAGATCGAAGCAGGATCTGTGTCTTCTGTCATCTTAAATGCCTTAGAAATGTGTGTATAAGCACCATCAGCACCATATGCTTTTAATGTCTCATTCTGCTGTACATAAGGTGTCCAGTCCTCTCCACCATTTGCATCTTTATGGATAGAACCATCCCTTTGAACTGCAAACTGGAAGCCTCTGTCAATGCTGCTCTTGATATCAAAGCTTAAACGATATGCCTGATCTTTTTCAAGTTTTACCTTCTGTTTTAACTGAATCTTCCACTCAGCATCCCCTGATTTGTTAATTGTGAAATCAAGTGCGTTCTTCTCATTCAAACTATCCACGGTATGAGTCTCTTCTGCAGAGCCATCCGCCCACACTTCAAAGCCTGTAAGACCACCACTGAAATCACCATTCTTGATAATGCTGTCCTCTACAAGTCTTACGTTGTCAAGATAGGTCGTTCCCTTTGCTCCCATATAGAACTTCACACTGTTGTTTGCTTTATCATCATCTGCTGTTACCTTGAAGCTATAAGACTTCATATTCTTTGACAGCTTCGCTTTATATGTCTTTCCATCTACAACAACCTTCATGTTTCTAGCTGCATCCGCCTTTGCATCAAAGGAAAGTACATAGGTTGTACCAGCAGCATAGCCAAGCTTTGTCTGAGCAACTACTACATCACTGTCTTTTAATTTTGCATCCTTAACAACAACCTTTAATTTTCTATCGTTGTTCTTATTGGTTACGCTGACAGAAGCTTTTTTCTTATTAGTCACATCCCAAGAACCAAGGTATTTCTCACCCTCCTGGAATTTGCTGTTGTGGATGTAGTTACCATCTGCAAGCACTTCCTTCATCTCAAGCGCAGACTTGTCTGCTTCTTTGATCTTCTCAAGTTTGATATTCTTGAAGTAAAGAGCAGCTGTAGATCCTGTAGCTCCCATATTGTACTCGAAACGGGCATTCGGATCAGTATCTTTATCCATTGTAAATTCATAGCTGTAGTTCTTGAACTCAGTTGTGATCTCCGGGTTCTCGCTCATATATGCGATCCATCCACGATCAGGAGCTTTCATTGCAACATTGGCCTTTCTAGCTTCATCTGCTTTTGCATCAAAGGAAATACGGTAGGTTGCACCTTTCTCCAATGGAAGTCCTGACTGAACCAGCTGCACACTGTAATCTACTACACCATCCTTTGTTGTCTCAACCTTCATGGTGTTATCTGCGATGGTCGCTTTTGCCTCACCTTCCTGCTGTGTCATGAACTTCCAGTCTGCTTCATCTTCTAAATCTTCTGCTGTTGCAAAATCACCATTTGTAAGATAATTTCCATTCTTGTCCGGTGTCTTTAAGGTTGCCTCTTCTTTGACAGGCTGTTTTACATTCTCCTCATCATAGCTGTCCTTCTGATAAGCCTTTACATAATCAATAACAAATGGCTGAGCCTCAAATGTTGCATCGTCCGGATATCCAACCCATGATCCACCAACTGCAAGGTTTAAGATCATATAAAATGGCTGGTCAAATGGTGCTGGATAAGAAACAGTTCCGATACC
>JAXELM010000229.1:0-5941 GCA_034100525.1 Agathobacter sp. | reverse complement strand
GACGTCCTTTTTCTAGTATAAGTTTCATTCTGTGTCTCCCATTTGCTATTTTCCTGTTATATTCGCCTACATATCTATACATCCTTAACAGTAAGTTTCAAGCCCATTGCATATAAATATTTGATAACTGTATCTATAGTTCCTCCATGACCTTTTTCCAGCCTACTCACAGCCTGTTGTGATAACCCAGAACGCTCACTTATTTCTTTCTGCGTATATTCCTTTGATTTTCTAGCTTCTATAAGAATTTGCTTAAATCTCATTTCCTCTTGAAAAATTTCATGCTGTTTGCGAAGCTCTTCATCACTATTGATAAGTTCTTCGATAATCTTGTTTTCTTTTTCAGAATTTCTTTCTACTAACATAAACAAATCCCCCTATAGCAAATTTTCGTTCTTAGCCCGTCTCAATGCCGTTTCTATTTCTTTTTTTTCGGCCTTTCCTTTTTGCTTTTTGCAAATATTTTCATATCTTCTCCTTCGTTATACATCAATTTTGATGTACTGTCAATCCTAAATGTATATCAATTATTATCTTTTTTGATAAAAAAAAAGCAGGCAGTATTTAACCTTGGGTTAATATTTGCGACATTATAATATAACCGTCGGTTATTTGTCAACAAGGAGATATATTATACAGCTATACTTTTTTCGATTCGCTTCAAGGCCTCTTCAAGTGTAGCTCTTGGACATGCGATTACGATTCTTTGGAACTGGTCATATTCCGCTCCAAAGATATGTCCCGAATCCAGCCACAGCTTTGCTTTATTCGTGACTAAATCATTCAACTCGGTTTTAGACAGTCCAAGACCGCTCATATCAAGCCAGACCAAATATGTGCCCTCCGGCTCTACAAGCTTTATCTGCGGCAATTTTTCTTTCAGGAAATTTCTGACGAAATCGAGATTACCCTGAAGGTATTCTTTTAGTTCGTCAAGCCACTCTTCTCCTTCGTTGTATGCAACAGTACATGCATTAATGCCAAATGTGTTAAGCTGCGAATAGCCTGATGCTGCAAGTTCTTTTTTGAAAAGATGTCTCAGTTTCTTATCAGGAATAAAAATATTTGATGTCTGCAATCCAGCCAGATTGAAGGTTTTACTTGGTGCTGTACAAAGAACAATTCCATCTGCGTAATCCGGACTCGCCTTTAGTATCGGAGTGTGCTCGTATCCTTCATATACGAAGTCGCAATGAATCTCATCTGCCACAATTATCACATCATGCTTTTTGCAAACCTCTGTTATCCTGCGCAGCTCTTCCTTTGTCCATACTCTTCCCACTGGGTTGTGCGGACTGCAAAGAAGAAAAAGATGCACATTATTTTCTTCTATTTTCTTCTCGAAATCATCAAAATCTATTACATATTTTCCATCCTGGTATACCAGATTGTTTTTTACAAGCTTTCGGTCATTATCTTCAATCACCTCAAAAAATGGATAGTACACTGGTGGCTGGACGAGCACTGCATCACCTTTATTTGTATATGCCTTAATTGCGAGAGCAAGAGCAAACACAACGCCTGGTGTTTTTACAAGCCATTCGCCTTCGAGCTGTGTATCAAATCTTCTTTTGAACCAGCCTGTTACCGCATCTACATAATCCTGCTTCGACTCTGTATATCCAAAAATTCCGTGATTCGCTGTCTCTTTTATTACATCAAGAATCGGACTGGCCGTTTTAAAATCCATATCCGCTACCCAAAGTGGCAGAACATCTGCTGGTCTGTGACGCTCTACTGCAAAATCATACTTAAGACAATTTGTATTTTTTCTGTCAATTACTTCATCAAAATTGTATTTACCCATTCTCCATACCTCGTGTTTTCGTAACTATTCAGTACCTTCATAGTTACGAACCGCAAGTGCATTAAAATCAGCTGCGCTGATGGGCACTTGCTCCAACAAACTATACTCTTTCTTACGAAATATGCGGTTCCGCATATTTCTGCACTGAACAGATATGTATTTTCTTAATTAATATACTAGACACCAAACGAGCAATTTCTTTAATCTATGAATTCAGTGCCTTGTCCAAATCATCAATAATATCATTTACATTCTCAAGTCCAACTGATAACCTGATAAGCGTATCTGTTATGCCCAGATGCTTTTTCACATCATCCGGCACGTCGGGATGAGTCTGTATTATCGGATATGTAATAAGTGACTCCGTTCCACCAAGACTCTCTGCAAAAGTAACGACCTTTACTCCCTTTAATAATGCCAGAGCAGTCTCTGGTGTGTCAACAGAAAACGAAATCATGCTTCCGCTTCCACGCGACTGTTTTTTGTTTATCTCATATCCCGGATGGTCCTCACATCCGATATAATATATCTTGTTTACTTTATCCTGTTTTTTTAACCACTCCACAATCGCAACCGCATTTTCCTGCTGTCTCTCCATTCTGACAGCCAGTGTCTTTAATCCCCTCATTGCAAGCCAGCTGTCAAACGGCGCAAGTGTGTTTCCAACGGTCTTTGCTATAAGTCTTATTCTATCAGCCAGTTCCGAAGTTGCGGTGCATACAAACCCACAAATTGTATCATTATGCCCACTGATAAATTTGCTTCCACTGTGAACCACAATATCGGCACCAAGCTTTATAGGATTCTGAAAATATGGAGACATAAATGTATTGTCAACAATGAGATAAGCTCCTGCCGCTTTTGCAATTTCTGCACAGGCAGATATATCAGTGACATTCATCATTGGATTGCTTGGTGTTTCCAGATAAATTACCTTTGTTTCTTTTCTCACTGCTGCTTTTATTTTTTCCACATCCGTCGTGTCGACAAACTCAAAAACGAGTCCATTTTTCTCTTCAATATTATGAATCAGTCTGACCACACCGCCATACAAATCCTCTGCTATTATTATGTGGTCATTTGGCTTAAATAATTCAAAACATGCAGTAATTGCCGCCATTCCTGATGAAAAAGCAACGCAGTCCTCCGCTCCCTCAACCGCCGCAAGCGTCTCCTCAAGATGACTTCTTGTAGGGTTTGATTCCCTTGTATAATCAAACCCCGAACCGTTGTGGCCGGTCTCTATATGACTAAATGATGCTGTCTGATAAATTGGAAAACTTATCGACCTGCTGTCCTCCTCGTATGAATGATTATCTCCGTGTATACACAGAGTTTCAATTGATTTTCTATCTGCCATAACTAATCCCCCTTGGTATTATTTCCTTCATAGTTACTACTATTTTCTATTACTATTTTGTCATCAATTTCAGAGTTACTTCTGCGCTTTTTATCAGCTCCGATACTACTGCATATTCCTGTGTTGTGTGAACATTTTCCATCGCACATGAAAGAACTATTGTCTGTATTCCTGCCTGATTGAGCGGGTTTGCGTCACTTCCTCCAAAAGTACTTATAAGTGTAACCTCATCTATGCCTACTGATTTTATCGCTCGCTCATAATCCCTGATAACTTCTGCGTCTTTATCTACTTTGTAGCCTCTGATTTTTTCTGTATATTTTATATCTGCCTTTGCGCCCGTGCTATTAGCTGCCACTTCCTCAAAAATACTTAGAATTCTTTCCTCTGTTTCTTCTATTCGCTCATAAGTGAGGCTTCTGATTTCGCCCTTTATCTTAATCTTCTCAGGCACCACATTTACTCCCGTTCCTCCGTTTATAAGTCCAAAATTCAATGTGGTGTCGTCATATATATGCCCTGTCGGCAGTTTGGCCAAAGCATTTGCAGCTATCGAAAGTGCGTTGATTCCATCCTCCGGCGCAAAGCCGGCATGTGCCGATTTCCCGGTTATCTCTATGCCAATTTCTACTATCGTCGGAGCTTCATACGCTGCTGTTCCGATTTTTCCGGTGAGGTCTAACACATATCCTTTTTTCGCCTTTACCTTCGACATGTCAAATGCCGACATACCTCTGCAGTAAGGCTCTTCCGCTACCGAAAAAATAACTTCGATATCAGGATGTGATATACTCTTTTCCTTAATTACTGTAAGTGCCTCAATTATTGATACAATTCCTGACACATCGTCGGCGCCAAGAACAGTGTTACCGTCAGATGTAATCACTTCCTGTCCGTCAATTTTTTTAATTATTGCCTTTTTCCCATTTCCCGGACTCACCGTATCCATATGTGAAGAAAAAAGAATTGCTTGTCGCTCCTTTTCTCCCGGCAAAATTGCATATATATTTCCAGCTTTATCTTCACTGACTAAAAGTCCAAGCTTATTTAATTTTTCTTTCAGGTACTCTCTTATTTCTGCCTCGTTATATGATTCACTGTCGAAGCCTGTCAGAGTAACAAATTCATTAAGTATTCTTTCTCTATTCATATCTTTATTATATAGACCTCCATTTATTTCGACTAATACCTATTACTGATAATTTGTTATAGGATTGCCTTATAGCATAGATTGTGATATAATATGACATATCCTAGTTTGTTAGTAGGATATATTAATTGTACTACTAGAAGCGGTGCTTTTAAAAGGAAAAAATAATTTAAAATATATATAAGGCAGGATATAATTATGACTCTTACACAATTAAGATATGTTATAGAAATTGCAAATTCATCATCTATGAACGAAGCTGCGAAGAATTTATTTGTCTCACAGCCCAGCTTGTCAGGTTCAATCAGAGAGCTTGAAAACGAGATAGGAATCACTATCTTTATACGCTCCAACAGAGGTGTTCAGCTCACTCCAGAGGGAACTGATTTCCTCGGATACGCAAGACAGGTCGTGGAACAATACGAACTCATGGAAACAAAATATATCAAAAAAGAAAATATTAAAAAGAAATTCAGTGTTTCCACCCAGCATTATACTTTTGCCGTAAACGCCTTCGTAGAGCTGATGAAGCAATACGAGATTGACGAATATGATTTCTCTATATTTGAGACTAAAACAGGCGAAGTCATTGACAATGTCGACAAATACAGAAGTGAAATTGGTGTTCTATACCTGAACGATTTTAACCGCGAAGTTCTTACAAAGCTCTTTACAACCAAAGGGCTTAGTTTCCATGCTTTGTTTGACTGCCGTGTTTATGTATATCTCTGGAAAGAACATCCCCTTGCAAAGAATGAGAAAATCACTTTAGAAGAGCTTATGGATTATCCTTGCCTCGCATTTGATCAGGGAGAAAGCAATTCATTTTATTTCGCAGAAGAGCTGTATAGCACATTCGATTACAAGCAGATTATACATGCCAACGACAGAGCCACATTGCTCAATCTCTTTGTCGCAATGAATGGTTTCACTCTCTGCTCAGGTATTATCTGCGAGGATTTAAATGGGGATAATTACTGCGCAATTCCACTCGACAGCGACGAAATAATGACGATTGGATATATCAAGAAAAAAGGGATTCCGCTTAGTACTATGGGCAAAATCTATGTGGAAGAAATTTCAAAATACAAAAACAATGTACTTGGGTAAATTTACCGCAGAAAAAGACCGTGCACCATCACAGTGCACAGCCTTTCTCCTTATAACATTGCATAATCTGCATATCTATATACTACTTTTTCTCCAATACCTGCTTTACAAGCTCTTCATCATATCCAAGTGAAACTAACTTATCTAGAGTATCATTTCCTTTGTTGATTTCATCCATAACTTTTAAAATTTCATGGTACCCTGATTCACGCCCTTCACTATAACCCGAACTATAACCTGATTCGTGCCCTTCTTCCCACATCGTCTTTGCAAATTTCTTTTCATTAAACTCTGTTAAAAGCATATGGCGCACCTCACTTCGATTCCTAATCAGAACATCTGTAAGTATGCCGTTCTCCAAGCAGTAGCTGATTGCCTCATCTATTGCGTTCTGTAGCAGCATACCAGCATCTATATTCTGATTTATTCTTGCGATGAACTGTGCATAATGCATAAGCCTCTTACACTTATTCATCAGTTCTGCATTATGTCCATCATTTACATTAAGTACTCT
>JAXELM010000215.1:0-2927 GCA_034100525.1 Agathobacter sp. | reverse complement strand
GGACAGATTTTCGAATGCTCCATTTTTCAGAATATTATTGAAAATCAGATGCTCTATTTGACGATGACAGATGAGGAAATTCTTGATTTCTATGGAAGGCTGAAACAGATACTTTCAGGTAAACAATATCAAATTATCTATCTAGATGTGGATGATATTCGTAGCACCACTGAGGTGATTAAGAAGGAGCGTTCTGATGAAAACGGAAATGAATTATGGTTTCCTCTAATGGTCAGATATATTGAAGAGTCTCCTTATGCAAAAGAGCATTCACTTCATGGGATGGAAGGTCTGCTGACGCATCTGGAGAGAAGAAAGGCATTGGAATATCGTATTATAAACGAGATATTCAAAGATGAGACGATTGTAGAAAAGAATTATAAGTTGCCAGAAGAGATAGGAAGTAAAAAGTGGTGAAGTTATGAAAGAAAAAAATAGACATTTCTTGATGTGGTATCTGATGATGCGGTAATGGTATGCGGTGGGTACAGATGCAGTGGCAAAGAGCACTCGAGAAATTCCAAGACCGTTTATCGATGTGTAAGGCAACCGCATTGACCTCAAAGAATTAAGAAGCGGTTGCCCTAATCCCCGATAAACTACAACGTTTTCCCTTTGTTGATAGCCTCGTGCAGTTCGCAATACAATTCATTATACTGAACTGTTTTGTCTGCAAGCTGTGTCACGATAGTATACAAAGTAAGTGGAATCTGTTGATTCTCAAATGTGTAGGCTTCGCCGTTCTTTGCAAGTATCTGTTTTGCTTTTTCCATTGCATAATCTTTTGATGTGCTATTTGTAAGCATTACAAATTCATCAGCTCCAATTCTAAAAACAACATCTTCATCACCAGCTTTATATGCTATTTCATTTAAACCAATCATATCCTATCAAAAGTGGGTTTAAATACCGTGGAAATAGTTCGGAGAAGCTTCTCTTTTTTCTAAACTCAGAAGGCGTACAATTCCATACTGATTTAAATGCGCGTGTAAATGATTCATTGCTTCCATATCCAAATTCCAGTGCGACATCTAGAACTGTTATGTCGGGCGAGTTACATAGCATGCGTGCCGCTTTCATCATGCATCGCCTTGTAATATAATCATGAACACTTGTTAGTTAAAACAACGGTTGACGTGATAACTTGATTGTAAGAAAATAAGGCTAAGGATATTTAAAGGTGAGGAGATAATGGAATATGGGCGTATATTTTAATCCAAATAATGAGAGTTTTACACAGGCAAAGAACAGTATGATTTATGTAGATAAAACAGGATTGCTTGAAGTATTGAACAGAAGATTATCGACAGAGGATAAATGTATAGCAGTAAGTCATGCAAGACGCTTTGGCAAATCTCATGCAGCAGGAATGATTGATGCCTATTACAGTTGTGGTTGTGATTCTACAAAGCTTTTTGAAAATACTGAGATTTCTTCTTGTGTAGATTATAAGAAGTATATGAACAAATATAATGTGATTCACCTTGATATATCATCTGTTTGGGATTTTCATAAAGAAGATTTAATAGAGTCAATTAAGGAGCGTGTTTGTGAAGATTTTCATAAAGAATACGGTGATACCTTAAATTACGATAAGGATTTGTATTTATTAATTCAAGAGATTTATGCTAGAACAGGAATTACTTTTGTTATCATCATTGATGAATGGGATTGTGTAATTAGAAACAGTGAAGATAAAGATTTGGTTCATAAGTATTTGCATTTTTTACATTCGTTATTTAAATCGGAAGAATCGAAGGGCTTTTTGGCATTGGCATATATTACAGGAATTTTACCAATTAAGAAGATAAAGGATGAATCTGCGCTGAATAATTTTGATGAATACACCATGTTAAAATCAAATCCAATTACAAAGTATTATGGATTTACAGAAAATGAAGTGAGAGAACTTTGTGAAGAGTTTGATATGGATTTTGAAACAACAAAAGCATGGTATAATGGATATCTGATTGATGGGATGCATATGTATAATCCGAATTCAGTATCAATGGCAATGAAACGGAAGGATTTTGCTTCTTATTGGAAAAATACATCATCATTTGCATCAATCAATACATTTATTACAATGAATTATGCTGGACTTAAAGATGATATTATGACAATGCTGGCAGGTGGAATGGTAATGGTTGAGACAGAGGCATTTCAAAATGATTTATCTGAAATCAATTCTAAGGATGATGCTATTACAGCATTGATTCACTTGGGATATCTCGGATATGACGCAGAACGAAAGAGTGCATATGTTCCAAACTACGAGGTTGCAAAGGCATTTCAGATGGCATTGAAAAACGGGGAGTGGAGTGAAATATCAGAAGCAATATCGAGATGTGATGAATTACTCATGGCTACAATCGATGGAAAAACTGACAAAGTAGCAGAAATTATTGAACTTGCACATGAGACCTACACATCAATATTGACTTACAATGATGAGAATTCATTAAGCTGTGTTCTTACTATGGCATACTTTACAGCTCCTGCGTATTATAATGTTATCCGTGAGATGCCTGCCGGAAAAGGTTTTGCGGATTTTGTGTTTATACCGAGATCCAATGCAGGATTTAGACCTGCCATGGTGGTAGAGTTAAAGTATAATCAGTCAGCAGATACTGCAATCAGGCAGATTAAAGAAAAGCGATATCAAGGAGCTTTATCTGGATATCAGGATAGGATTCTTTTGGTTGGAATTAACTATGATGCAGAAGGGAAAGACAAGAAGCATCATACTTGTGTTATAGAAGAATGGTGATGGAAATTTGGATGATATCTGAAAACTAAATTATAATAATGGAGGTTTCAGATGGGAAAAAAGAAGAGAGAACATGTAGTATTTGATCAAATGCTAAAGCAGAAAAAGAGTATTCCTTTTTCGATAATAAACAAGGAAGGTTCCCAAAAACAGAAAA
>JAXELM010000181.1:0-18684 GCA_034100525.1 Agathobacter sp. | reverse complement strand
CTTTACATCAGAAACACCATCCATATCACTCATCTTAGTATGGCAATGTAACTCAACACGCTTTTCTACACTATTATCCATTCGTATAGATGTAAAGTCTGGTAT
Organism: Agathobacter sp.; assembly: GCA_034100525.1. Taxonomy (GTDB): domain Bacteria; phylum Bacillota; class Clostridia; order Lachnospirales; family Lachnospiraceae; genus Roseburia. Next base: position 18,579 of record JAXELM010000181.1, on the reverse strand, counting down.
TTTCTTTACTCCGGCAATAGAACCTATCGTAAGATCTCCATCAAATTTGTCTATATTTGGTACACCTTTTAGTTTAATAAATTTACCAGGAGAGATTCCATCTAAAATATCATCTAAATCATCGTTTCTTGCAAATAATTTGACAACAATTGTATCTGTAAAATCTGTAATTGAAAAAATGACAATTGTCTTCTCATTTCTAATTTCCCTTGTGTCTAAAGACAAGATTTTTCCTCTTATCGCAACTTCACCAATTGGACCATCAATTTTTTCGATTTCTATTGTTTCATCATCGAAATCTCTTCCATATATCACATCAGGATTACTATCATATTTCTTTCTGAATTCACCCTTTTTCTCGCTCTTGACTTCTGGATCATTTTCTTTTTTGACAGGCTTTGCTTCTACATTTTTCTTTGCAACATGTTCCTTCTCTTTCGTCGTAGCTTCTTCTGGAATATTTTCTTCTTCCGTCTTTGTCTCATCATCAAATGCAAATTTGGTTCTCGATATAATATTTTGAACTTCCTGTTCTATCTGCTTAACAGAATTCTTCCTGTATTTGCTTTCTTTTGGCTCTCTGTATTCTACCTGGATAATTAAATCCATGCCACATCGCTCACATACAATTTTCTCAAGAAACTCAACTATTTCATCTGTTCGTGTTTTGGCAATAATTGTATTGTCAACAGTTAAAATCATATGATTTATCTTATCAAATTCTATTGTCGCAGTCCTTAAAAGATTGTATTCTAATATACTATAATTTTCTAATTCCTTGAGAATACTGTCAAAATATATATCAAAAAGAGACTCTGGTGTATATTGTTCGGATAATTCAAATGATTCAATTATCGATACATCAACGTTCTTATCTCTAAAGATCTGTGACTGTATTTCTTTTTCAAGTATCCATAGATTTTTTTTGAAAATTAATCTTTTGGCACGCAAATAAATGCGAATATGATTGTGATCATGATTCGCACTTATTTTTGTGACATCTGTATTGTCAAGCAGATGCCACATTTCATCATCAAGTTTTAAAGTAGGAAAGACATCTTTAAACGTCTTAGTCATTACTATTCACCCCAATGGTCTAATTCATACTTAAGCGCAGCAAGTAATTCGTCTTCTGGGACCTTCTTAAAAACTTCACCATGTTTGATAATAAGTCCCTCGCCTTTGCCTCCTGCAACTCCTAAATCTGCCTCTTTTGCTTCTCCTGGTCCGTTTACAACACAACCCATAACTGCAACTTTGATATCTAAAGGATAAGATGTAACAAGATTTTCAACCTTATTTGCCAGTCCAATCAAATCTATCTGGGTTCTTCCACAGGTAGGACATGATACAATCTCAATTCCACCTTTTCTAAGTCCAAGTGTTTTTAAAATAAGCTTTGCAGACTTTATTTCTTCTAAGGGATCACCTGTAAGAGAAACCCTTATTGTATCACCTATTCCCTGTCCTAAAATAAGACCCAGACCAATTGAAGATTTAATATTACCACTTATTATTGTTCCAGATTCAGTGATTCCAACGTGTAAAGGATAATCCGTCTGCTTTGATATTAGTTCATGTGCTTTGACACACATCATAACATCTGACGATTTAATACTGATAACAAGATTGTCATATCCCATATCTTCAATTAGTTTAACTTTGTCAAGCGCACTTTCAACAATCCCCTCAGCAGTAACTCCGTGATATTTCTCAACCAGATCCTTTTCCAACGAACCACTGTTAACGCCCACTCTAATAGGTATATTGCGCTCTTTTGCAACATCTATTACAGCCTTTACCCTGTCAGCACTTCCAATATTTCCAGGATTAATTCTTATTTTATCAGCACCATTTTCCATAGCGGCAATGGCAAGCTTATAATCAAAATGTATATCGGCAACCAAAGGTATATCAATCTGTTTTTTTATTTCAGCCAGTGCATTAGCAGCCTCCATAGTAGGAACAGCGCATCTTATTATATCGCATCCAGCTTGTTCTAGTCTGTTAATCTGCTCTACAGTAGCCTCAACGTTTTCAGTTTTTGTATTTGTCATCGACTGAATTAAAATAGGATTATTACCTCCTATTACCTTGTTTCCAATATGAACTTCTTTTGTAATTTTTCTATTCATATTCATATCCTTCCCCATTAAAATAAAATGTTTCTGATATCGTTAAACATTACAATAAACATCAGTCCAAAAAGTAAGATAAGCCCTACACCATTAAGTACAGCTTCGATTTTCTTAACAATCGGCTTTCTGACAATAGCTTCAATAATCATTAAAACAATTCTTCCTCCATCCAATGCCGGAATAGGAAGCAAGTTCATAACGCCTAGATTTGCCGATAATAATACGCCCCAATTAAGCATATTAAGAAAAGCATAAAAGCCGCCATCTGTGCTTACAGACTGGTCATATGCAGTTCCAACAGACTGTACAATTCTAACTGGTCCCTGTAAATCATTTACAGAAGCACCACCATTTAATAGTAGTTTAATACTCTCAAGCGTGGTGTATATCCAGTACTTAACCTCATAACAACTGTTTGCTGCAATTGATATAATATTTCCCTTTTCACGTTTTCCTTCGCTAATTATACCATAGAGATATCTCTGTGATTCTTCATCATAAGTCGGTTCTAAAACAGTTGTATATTTCTTTCCATCTCTCATATAAGTAACATCAACCTTTTCACCTGCATGAAAGATAGAATAACTACTTATTTCTTTATAAAAATGAACATTGTAATTATTAATTTTTACAATTTCATCTCCTGACTTAAGTCCTGCATTCTCCGCACTATATCCCGGCATAACATCCTGTACAACAGCTTTATCATATCCAAGACTTGCAATTATGATAAACGCAAAAACAAAAGCCATAATAAAATTGAATAATGGACCTGCAAAAACAACAGATATTCTGGCCAGAATTGATTTGTTATTGAAGGAACGAGGGTCATCATTATCTTCTAAATCATCCTCTCCCATAACACAAGCACCACCAAATGGTAAAAGATTAATTGTATACTGCGTTTCACCTTTTTTGAATCCCACTATTTTCGGTCCAAGTCCAAGTGAAAACTCTGTTACTCTTATCCCATTTAATTTAGCAACCAAAAAGTGTCCCAATTCATGAAAAATAACAATAATACTAAACAGCAGGATAGCTATTACTATACTTATAATACTCAATTTTACCACCTTTCGTCTATGTATTCATAGACTTCTTTTTCTGTCTCCAAAATCTCATCAACTGATGGATTGTCTATAAATTTGCAATCATTCATAGATTTTTCAATAATATCAACAATGTCCAGATATTTTATTTTTCGATTCAAAAACAATGCAACAGCCTTTTCATTAGCCGCGTTAAAAGCTGTAGGAATATTTCCACCTCGCGTCATTGCTTCATATGCAAGCTTAAGTCCTCTGAATGTATCAGTATCTGGTTTTTCAAAAGTCATATTGCCAAGTTCAAATAAATCCAGTCTTTTTCCTGACAAACTGCGTCTCTTTGGATAGTATAAAGCATACTGTATCGGCAGTCTCATGTCAGGAGTTCCAAGCTGTGCGATAACAGCACCATCCTCATATTCAACAGCAGAATGAATTACACTCTGCGGATGAACTACAACCTGTATCTGGTCAAGTTCAACATCAAAAAGCCATTTAGCCTCCATCACTTCAAGTCCTTTATTTACCAATGTAGAAGAATCAATTGTAATTTTTCTTCCCATCTCCCAGTTAGGATGCTTAAGTGCATCTTCAACCTGTATATCTGCCAATTGTTCTATGCTTCTGCCTCTAAACGGACCTCCTGAAGCAGTAAGAAGAATTCTATTTATTTTATTGCCAGCTGCTCCCTGCATAGACTGGAAAATAGCGCTATGTTCACTATCAACAGGTAGAATAGAAACATTATTCTTGCGTGCAAGTGGCATAATTATATGTCCTGCTGTAACAAGTGTTTCTTTATTTGCAAGTGCAATTGTCTTTCCTGCCTTAATCGCCTCTATAGTCGGTCGTATACCAAGCATACCTACTATTGCTGTAACAAGAATTGATGATTCTTCATATATTGAGACAGCAATAAGTCCATCCATTCCACTCTCAACTTTGACATCCAAATCCGAAATTGCATCTTTAAGCAAAATTGCATCTTTTTCGTCCCAGACACTTACCATTTTCGGCTTAAATTGTCTTATTTGTTTCTCAAAAAGCTTTATATTTCTACCACATGACATAGCAACCACTTCTATATCACCATGTTCACTCACAACATCCAACGTCTGTGTTCCGATAGAACCTGTAGAACCTAAAATTGCAATTTTTATCATACGCCTTCTCCTTAAATTTTAAAGCATTAGCTAATAACAAAATAAGCCATGTAATATATTATAGGTGCTGTAATTATCATACTGTCAAACCTATCCAATATTCCTCCATGACCTGGAATAAGTTTTCCATAATCCTTTATATCATAATTTCTTTTAATTGCAGATGCGGTAAGGTCTCCTACCATCGAAATCAAACCACAAACAGCAGATAAAACAGATAAAACAACTATTTCCTGCACTCCTATGTGTAAGGAATCCTTGAAAATATAACAATATAAAGCTGCCAACAATCCTGTCCCGACAACACCACCTACTGCACCTTCAACAGATTTCTTTGGGCTTAACCTAGGTGACATTTTGTGTTTACCAAATAACTTTCCAAAACAATAGGCAAATGTATCGCAGCCCCATGAACATATAAATATCAAAAAGGTCAAATATAATCCGCCCTCTAGCATTCTGATTTTATAAATGTATGATAGCATACCTGCCACATAAAACACTCCAAAAAAAACTGTCATCAGTTTAGCGGCATCATATTTTGGGTATGCGAATACATATATAAACATTAAAATAATCATATATCCGAATACAAACATTAAAATATCCGGAATAAATCCAAATCTTAAATTTACAAAAAATACTACGCATGCCAAATATCCAATAATTGCAAGAAGCTCCTTATGAATATTTAACACTCTGTAAAGCTCATACATTCCAATTAATGAAATTAAGCCCGTAACTGCCAATAGAATATCTCCACCCAGGAAAATAAATAAAACAGCTAATATAACTAAAATTATACCACTTATCAAACGTGTCCTAAACATACTGTCCTCCTGCCTATTCCTCATCCTTTAATGCACCGAATCTTCTGTCTCTTTTATTATATGCATTAATAGCATCTTCAAGCTCTTTTTTATGGAAATCAGGCCAAGGTACATCTGTAAAATAAAATTCACTATATGCTAATTGCCATAACAAATAATTTGACAATCTTTGCTCTCCGCTTGTTCGGATAAGTAAATCAGGATCCGGAATTTCTTTTGTATCAAGATAAGACGCAAAAACCTGTTCATCTATCTGTTCTATATCCACTTTACCAGCTTTACAATCTTTGTATAAAAGCTTCATAGCACGAAGCATTTCGTCCCGGCTTCCATAATTAATTGCAATAGTAAGATTTAAACCTGTATTACTTGCGGACTTCTCTTCTAATTCCTTGATTCTATTTTGAAAATTATCCGATAAACGATTTATATCACCTATAACACGAACCCGCATATTGTTTTTATCAGCCGTTTTAATACAATTCTTAAGATAGCTTTCAAGTAAATTCATTAATGCATTAACTTCCGCATCAGGTCGATTCCAGTTTTCTGTAGAAAACGCATATAATGTAAGATATTTAATTCCAAGTTCATTTGCAGCCTTGCATACTGTTTCAACGTTTTTAGCACCCATAGTATGCCCGTAATTACGTGGCATGCCCTTGCTTTTTGCCCAACGTCCATTTCCATCTAAAATAATCGCTACATGATTAGGTATATTCATAATCCACCTCTGAATTTGTCATGATAAAAAGGGACACTCGCCATTGCTCATGCCCCCAAGAAATATACTATACCGTAAGAATTTCCTTTGATTTAGCTTCTACAGCCTTATCAACTTTTGCTACATACTCATCAGTAAGTTTTTGCGCCTTATCTTCTAAGTCTTTGATTTCATCCTCTGAAATATCTTCTGCTTTACCAGATTTCTTAATGCTGTCAATAGCATCTCTTCTAATGTTACGAATGGCAACTTTTGTATTCTCGCCTTTTTTCTTGATATCTTTTGCAAGTTCTTTACGTCTTTCCTCAGTAAGCTCAGGGAATACAAGACGAATTAATTTTCCATCATTTGTAGGGTTGATTCCTAAGTCAGAACAAATAATTGCCTTTTCAATTTCTTTAACCATAGAAGCTTCCCAAGGCTGAATCTGAATCATTCTTGGTTCAGGAACACTTACATTAGCTACACTCTGAATAGGCGAAGGTGTTCCGTAATAATCAACTCTTAATTTGTCAAGCACATGAGGATTTGCTCTTCCAGCTCTAATTCCAGCAAACTCCTCTTCTAGATTTGATAAAGATTTTATCATTTTTTCTTCGAAAACATTTAATTCCATATTATCCTCCTAGCTAGACTGTAACTTTTGTTCCAGCAAATTCACCAGACATAGCCTTTACAATGCTATTTTCCTCATTTAAACCAAACACATACATAGGCATTTTATTTTCCATACACATAATAGAAGCTGTCAAATCTACAACTGCAAGCTTTTTATCTATAACTTCCTGAATAGAAACAGAGTCATACTTTTTAGCGTCTGGATTTGATTTTGGATCACTATCATATACTCCATCGATAGCCTTTGCAAGGTAAATTCCCTCTGCCTCAATCTCAATTGCTCTAAGTACTGTTGCTGTATCAGTAGAGAAATATGGATGACCTGTTCCACCTGCAAAGAATACAACCATGTTATGTGCAAAATATTTATTTGCTCTGTCTTTAGAAAAAAGCTTTGTCATGGAACCACATTCAAAAGGTGTAAGTACAGCTGTTTTCATTCCAACAGATCTAAATATTTCTGAAACATAAATACAGTTCATAACTGTAGCAAGCATACCAATTTGATCAGCTTTAGTTCTATCAATAGTCTCGCTTGTGCGTCCTCTCCAGAAATTGCCACCACCAATTACAATACCAACTTCTACACCATCATCAACAAGCTTTTTGACCTGCTTTGCAACTTCTGTAACTGTTGGTTCATCAAAACCGTGATGCTTATCTCCTGCTAATGCTTCTCCACTAAGTTTTAATAAAATTCTACTCATATAAAGCTCCTTTATTTGCCTTCGAAAAGACCCTGAACATCAATATCTGCATAGCACTGAGAACAAAATCCTTCAATAACAGCTCCGTTATTAATCTGAACTGAACGAGATTTGATGTTACCCATAATTACTGCTGATGTATCTACAACAACAGGTCCCTGAACATCAATATCACCCTTAACAGCGCCTGCAATTACAGCAGATGTAGCACTGATATTACCAATAATAACTGAACCAGCACCAATCTTTACTGTTCCTGTACTTGCAACTTCACCTTCTACTTTAGCAACATCTGCATAAAATTCTGCCGAATTAGTATTTCCGTTTACAACTCCGGTTACTACTATTTTACCATTACTTGTAATGTTACCATTGATTGTTCCACGAATATCAAATGATCCAGAAGACTGTATATCACCTGTAAGTACAGTACTTTCTGTAATAATTGATGTCTCATCCTCTACCTTGTCTGGTTCTACTGCTCTTGTGTTAATAACTGGTATATCACTCATTCTCTTAACCTGCTCCTCTTTATTTGTATTATTTTCACGAACTGGTGTCGCTACTTTTTCTTCAATGTTTGCAAAAAAGTCATCCTTTACTGTCTCTTTAACTTTTTCATGTGGTTCCTGATTCACTTGTTCCAAAAGACCATCTAATTTCGACAACTCTGATTTAACATCAACCTCTTCTCCTAGAGTGTCTACAACAAGATTGTCAGTTGTCTCATTTGTACCAAAATCTTCGCCAGAGACAAGTTCGTTTGCTGCCTGTGAAAGGTCATCCTTAAAATCCTTAAATAATCCCATATTAATTCCTCCATTTTAATTATTCAACACTATCAGCCTTGATATATTGAACAACATATGTATTCTCATCAATCGGCATAATATTAGCTTTTTGTTTCTGTAAAGCTTTAACTAGAGGCTCTATTGCCTCTGCCGTTGTTGACTTATCTGGTGCATCGTGTAATAGAACAACTGAATTCTTGTACTTTGTAATTCCATCAGTCACATTAGATACGATGTCTTCAACTGTATAATCTCCTGAAGCATCTCCAGCAGATACATTCCAATCAAAATAAATAATATTATTCTTATTAAGTATTTTGACAAATTCTGTCATATCAACATTGCTAATCTGATTACTGCTTCCACCAGGAAAACGATAAAACTTACTTGCATTACCAGTGGAATCATATATGTATTTTGAAATTTGATTTAAATCATTCTCAAAAGCTTCTTCAGATGCATACACAGTACTATATCTATTGCTGTATGAATGCATACCTATTGTATGTCCTTCATCAACAATCCTCTTACATATATCTTTGCATTCCTCAGTATCATCTCCTGAAATAAAAAATGTTGCCTTCACATTGTTAGCTTTTAGAACATCCAATATAGCTTCTGTATTCTCACTCAATTCACAATCAAATGTCAGATATACATTATGATTATCATCTTTACCTGCCATATTATCATCTGTATCAATTCCCGTAACAACATTTGATGTCTCCTCAGTCTTAGATTCATCATTTGGAATCTCTAATTGTTGTTCCGTTGAAATTTCCCCAATATTTTTGCTAGCATTATTAAGTTCTAATTTGTTAAATTTAGAATTTAATTTAATAACTTGAACAGTCAAAATAATAATCGCTAAAAACGAAACTAGCATCCATATCGATATAGTCATTATAATAGCTGACTTCATTTTATTGATTCGTTTTCTTCTTTGACGCTGTTGTTCAAGCACTTCTGCTTCTTTGGTGCTCATCGCCATCCTCCAACGCTTAATATCCTTATATATTTTAACATATTTTTTTATGTTGTAAAGTAAAAAAGAAATGACCGGGAATATTATTCCCGGTCATATAAAATTAATCAATTATGCGTTCATCTGAGCAGCAACTTCTGCAGCGAAATCTTCGTTCTTCTTTTCCATTCCTTCGCCTACTTCGAAGCGAACAAACTCTGTGATTACAAGATTTTTATTGACTGACTCTAAGTACTTACCTACAGCCTGTTTTCCATCTTCAGCCTTAACATATGTCTGCTCAAGAAGTGAGATTTCTTTAATCTGCTTAGAGATACGTCCCTCTACTAATCCGCTAAAAATTTTATTAGAAACGATATTCTCTTTATCGTTCATTGCCAACTCAGCTAGTGTAGCCTTTGCAGCGTCTGAAAGGAAATTAAATAAGTACTTATCGTTCTTCTTTTCCTCATAAATTGCAAGGTCATCAGCACCCCATAATTTATCTCCTGTAGCCTTATCTAGTAATCCCTGAAGGATTGGCTTTGGAAGTGATGCTGGATCATTTAAAGCACTATCAATTGTGATTTCTTTTAACTTTGCAAGCTCATCAGCTGAAATGTCAGCTCGTGAGATATACTGCGGGTTCATAGCAGCAATCTGCATAGCGATGTTTCCAAGTGCTTCTGCAACACTGTCATCAGAAGCACCTGTTGCAGCAACTAATACACCAATTTTTCCACCAGCATGAATATAAGTAGCAACCTTATCTCCTGTCACCTTCATAAATCTACGAACTGATAATTTCTCACCAATTGTAGCAGTCTTCTCAACAAGTAAATCATTTAATCCGTCTAACGCAAGAAGTTCCTCAACATCTTCTCCATTAGTTCCACCATTTAAGCCTGAAGCAAGTGCACTATCAGCAACAGTCTGAACGAACTCCTGGAATAAATCATTCTTTGCAACGAAGTCTGTCTCTGAGTTAACCTCTACTACAACAGCAACGTTTCCGTTTGTTGCAACACGAGCGATACCTTCAGCTGCGATTCTGCTCTTCTTCTTCTCCATCTTAGCAGCACCGCTTTTTCTTAATACTTCAACAGCAGCTTCCATATCTCCGTTAGTCTCTGTTAAAGCCTTCTTACAATCCATCATTCCTGCGCCTGTTGTCTCACGCAGTTCTTTAACCATAGCAGCTGTAATTGCCATTATATTTTCCTCCAAATTAATGTGATTATTTATAAATTATTCTTCTACTGGAGCCTCTTCTTCAATGCTAACATTAGCATCCTCTGCTACAACTTCTGCTCCCTGATTAGCCTCGATAACAGCATCAGCCATCTTAGAAACGATAAGCTTAACTGCTCTGATAGCATCATCATTACCTGGAATAACATAATCTAACTCATCTGGATCACAGTTTGTATCAGCGATACCGATAAGTGTAATACCTAAAGCCTGTGCTTCCTGAATACAAATACGCTCTTTCTTAGGATCTACTACAAAGATAGCATCTGGAATTCTCTTCATATCCTTAATACCACCAAGATTCTTCTCAAGCTTATCCCACTCTTTCTTAAGTGCGATAACTTCTTTCTTAGGAAGTACATCAAATGTACCATCAGCTGCCATTGCTTCAATAGCTTTTAATCTTGCGATACGGCTCTGGATTGTGCGGAAGTTAGTAAGCATTCCTCCTAACCATCTCTCGTTTACATAGTACATTCCACAACGCTCTGCCTCTGTTTTAATTGCATCCTGTGCCTGCTTCTTTGTACCAACAAAAAGAATAGTACCACCCTGTGCTGCAATATCAGAAATTGCATCATAAGCTTCGTCTACTTTACCAACTGATTTCTGTAAGTCGATAATGTAAATACCATTACGCTCTGTGTAGATGTATGGAGCCATTTTAGGATTCCATCTTCTTGTCTGATGTCCAAAGTGAACACCTGCTTCAAGTAACTGTTTCATTGAAATTACGCTCATTTTCTTACCTCCATTTGGTTAATTTCTTCCATGTGTTTCCATTTAGTCTGCCACCGTTCTAGCGTATAAGCGGCACCAGCAGCCTTCCACACACGTGTTTTATAGTTTTAAAGCCTTTGGCATTATACCATGCCAAAGGCTTATTTGCAATAAAAAATCATTTTTTTATTAAAATTTTTGCTATTTCATCATAAGTTGCATCTTTAGGGATTTTAAACTCTCCTGTATGTATGCTCGATGCATATCCTTTTTTACCCATATATTTTCTAAAATCTTCTGCATCTTCAATAATATTAAGCTCTTCCAGTGCTGTTGAGATATTCCTACAAACATCTCCTTTTTCTACTTTTATAATAACATAATCAGCTTCATCTTCATTACTATTGCTCTCAGATGTCTGTGTATCTTGAGATTCAGTATTGTTATCCTTATCTGTATCCTTGTCGCTATTTACGTCTGCACTTGTATTTTCGTTTGCATCGTTGTCAGTATCGACTTTATATACCTCTGTAGTACTGACATTCTCTCCAAACGATAATTCGGTCGAATTTTCTGTTTCATTAATCTGCTCTGCAGGCTGTTCAGTAGTAACCATTCCCAGTTCTTTTGCTTTTTCTATTATTTCGTCATCTGATAAAATATCATATTTATGATTATGAATGGAGATAATCATGATAAGAACTGCAAATAATATTCCAAGTCCTATTCCGCGTAAGTAATATTTAAATCTCATCAGTATTTTCCCCTTTATATAATCCAATAACCAACTTAACTTCACCCAGCCCTAGACCAAGCTGTTTTGCAATTTCTACATCATCTATACCCTGTTTATGAAGTCTTAGAATATTATCGTTATTATTTATAATACTACGTTTCTTTTCCCGTTGCTCAGTAACATATGTCGCAAAAGCTTCATTCGCATCATCATCGCTATTATCATCAATAGCGTTTACAACATTTATAGTGTTGATATCATGTAATTCATTTACTATATCTGCTTTTTTATCAGCTTTTTTATCTTCTTTTTCAAAATTATCAATTTTTTCTTCGACTTTTTCAAAGTTAGAAATCTTATCAGATATTTTTTGGAGACTATTTGCAAAATCGCTCAAATCCTTATGCTTATCATTTAACATACTATATAAAAACATTATCTCATTATGTGTCTTATTCATAGACTCTAAAACAGTGTCTGAATATTCGCTTATTGACATAATTTTCTCGTTTGATTCTTTCTCCATCGCACGAACAGTTTTTTCCTGAGCTTCATCAATTTTCTCATCTATTTTATCTTCTATTATGCCCTCTGCCTTATTTAATTGCTTTTCAACTATAATATTAATCTCATCTTCACTAAGTTCAGCAATCTTCTCTACATCCTTCTGAGACAGTTTATCTTTCACAAAAAAACTGCCAATCAAAAAAACAACGCCTATTAATATAAGTATTATCTCTACAGTAACCATTTTTCCCTCTAAATCTTAATATCAAATCTACCAATAACTTCTTTTTTTATAACTTTCTCCTGCTTTTTTTGTTTCTTTTTTCCCGAGCTTTTGTAATATGTGCCTCTGCTCTCTCCTTTAGCATCAGAATCATTCTTCAAATTAGATGTATTATCTGGATGCAAAACAGTATGTGCAAGATTGTCCTCTCTTTTATTCACCTGCATCTGGATATTCTGCTGGTCTAAAAACGGCTTAGCATCTTCATGCTTTTTTATCATGCCAACATCATCCATTCTCTGTATCATTCCATTTAGTTCAACCGGTCTAATACCCATAAAAAAACTCCATAATTATAATCAAATCTCAGTTAGTATATTCATATATGGTCCCATTTTCTTTCTCATTTTGACCAATGCTTTTGTATGTAATTGCGAAACACGCGACTCAGTAACTTCTAAAACCTGACTAATCTCTTTCAAAGTTAAATCTTCATAATAATATAATTCTATAACTTTGCGCTCTTTCTCTGTAAGCAAATCCAAAGATTCAATAAGCATCTGTTTTAATTCATTTTCAGTCACTACATCTTCCGGTTCAGCAAAATGGGAATTGTGTGTCGCATCCATAACCGGTTCTGGTCCCGTTTCCTCAAATTCATTTAAAGAAACAATATTAGTAACTTTAAGCTGTGATTGCCAAGAACCAAATTCATCTTCAGTAATTCCAAGTTCGCATGCAATTTCCTCATCCGTTGCAGTTTTACCTGTTTTCATCTCAATTTGCTTTATTGCTTCATCAATTTTCTTTTGTTTCTGTCTGACAGTACGTGGAATCCAATCCATTTTTCTAATCTGGTCAAGAATAGATCCTCTTATACGAAGACTTGCATATGTCTCAAATTTGACATTTTTATCACAATCAAATTTATCAATTGCGTCAATCAAACCAAATATACCATAGCTGACTAAGTCATCATATTCAACATTGTAGCCTAAATACATACTCAATCTTCCTGCCACAATTTTTACAAGCTGTGCATATTCAATTATGAGTTGTTCTCGAATCTCCTGTGTAGGATTACTTTTGTATTCCATCCACAGTTTATCTTTGTCAACTGTCTTCATACCTAAAACCACCCATTATTCTTCAGTATTATCTTCTTCTGTCTCTTCATTAGTTTCAATATTTTCAATATCACTCTCTTCACCTTCTTCAGGATCAACAGACTCCTCTGTTTCCTCATCTGAAGCATCTTTTTTCTTTTTTTCATCTGGGAAATTGATATCCAAAATAATTTTCACTATATATCCTAGTATATAGAATATAACTAAAACCAACAAGAGTCTTTTTGAAAAAGAATATAAATCCTGCTTATAATAAATCGAAATCACACTATCAACAAGACCTGCCAACAGCATAATTATAGCCGGAACAAAATTTGTTTTCATAAAGATCCCCTTTATATTGTTTTTTCTGGTTTACCCACAGATTTAATGAGATAATCTCCTGTTGAACAGTCCAATACAACAGTTCGACCATAATTCAACCCAGTATCTCTTGCTATTAAAGGAACATTTAACTCTTTTAATATCAAAACTGCCTCTTCAGCATTTCTCTCCCCAACATTACCTACATTCGACAGTCCACTAACCTCGAACATTTTTGCGCCTCCTGCGATTTTTGCCACAAGACGTTTTGGGTTAGCCCCGTTGGCAACAACCTGCTTATATAACTCTCTGATGCCTGTATCACCAAATTTTGCAATATTTGTATTATTTTTCAATTTAGTACTGTCAGGCAACATATAATGAACTAATCCACCTACTTTAGAAACAGGATCATACAGCGTAAGTCCAATGCAGGATCCTAATCCAAGGGTAGTAAGCAAATCCGGAGCTTTGGCAATTTTCAGGTCTGCCATTCCCACTTTGATAGTTACTCCCATAATATCATTCTCCTATACATTGATTCCTAAAGATGATAAAAGTTTTTGATAAGAATCTGGTTCTGGCATCAAAATAAAATAGCCATCCATTATTACATCATCACCAAATTCTGTTTCAATAAATAAAGCATTATCTCCATATTGGCCAAACTGAATTGCAGGAACACTTAATATTGCCGCAGCCATATCAACTGCAATATATGGTATAGACGGTAGAATTTTTAAATTTGTCATTGTAGATAACGCCGAAAGATATGAGCCTGCAATTATGTTGCCTATCTCTTTCATGGCCGAGAGATCCATCTCATCAAAAGGCTCCTGATAACTCTGATCTCGCATCATAAGTTTATTAACAAGATAATGAGCTGCTGGCATCTTCATCAAAAACATCATACTGCCTTCAATATCATTCTTTACTTCAAGAAAAATACCTACAATAGTCTCTTCTTCCGGGCATATTGCATCTGACAATTTCGAAGCTTCTATAAGACCAACTTTCGGAACCATCATCTCAAGACTTGTACCAAGAATTCCTGCCATTGCCGTAGTTGCATTTCCTGCGCCAATATTTCCTATTTCCTTAAGAACATCCATACATAGTTCATTTACATTATCTAATGAGAAATCTCCCATATTATATCCTCCATAAAGTATATAGTGAGGCAAACAACCTCACTATATACTAACAATTAATTATTATCTTTCTCTTCAATTATTGCATTAATTTCAAAAAGTGAAATCAATTCATCTCCATTTTTACCAATTCCATTAATAAAAATCTCTTTGCCATTATAGCTATCAGATGTTTGTTCTATTTCGTCAACTGCAAGAGTAACAACCTCACATACCTCATCTACGATAAGTCCAATTGCGCCTTTATCTTCAATTTTCAATATAATTATTCGACTTGCATTCGTAAAAACATCTTCATCAAGATTCATCTTAATTCGAACACTCATTACAGGTACAATCTCGCCTCGAAGATTAATTATACCTTTAAAATATTTCTGTGCTTTCGGTACTCTGGTTATCTTCTGCATTCTAACGATATTGTCAATATATCCAATATCAATACCAAATTTCTCTCCACCAATTCTAACCACAATATACTGTTTTGTTTCTTTTTCAGTTGTATCTATTAAAGCCTTATCTGCCATTTATTCTCTCCCCCTATTTACATCAAAGTGTTTACATCAAGAATCAGGGCAACTTCACCATCACCAAGAATTGTTGCACCACTGATAAGCTTATTTCCATTAATATACTTACCAAGTGACTTTATAACGATTTCCTGCTGACCCATCAGATTGTCGACCACCAGACCTGCTTGTGCATCTCCACGTTTAACAATTACAACTGTTAAATATTCTGGTTCTTCTTCCATAGGCTCAATATCAAGCATTCTGTCAAGTCTGATAAGTGGAATAACACTACCTCTTAAGTGAATAACCTCTTTAGCCTGAACATATTTAATATCTCCAACAGGTATATTCTCAATGTTTGAAATAGAGCCAAGAGCAATAGCGTACTTTTCATCCCTTATTTCAACCATCAGAGCCTGAATAATAGCAAGTGTAAGAGGTAATCTGACTGTAAAAGTAGTTCCTTTTCCAAGTTCTGTTGCAACCTCAACATCTCCACCTAATTGCTCTATACCCGACTTAACAACATCAAGTCCAACACCTCGTCCAGATATATCTGTAATCTTCTTTGCCATAGAGAAGCTTGGCATAAATAAGAAATTAACAATTTCTTTCTGGCTCATATTCTCAGCTTGTTCAGCTGTTACAATTCCTCTTTCAATAGCCTTTGCCTTAACAGCCTCAGTATCAATACCATTACCATCATCACCAACCTGAATAATAACGTTATTACCTTCCTGATATGCATTTAAGAATATTGTACCAACCTCAGGTTTACCTCTTTGCAGACGAAGCTCATTGCTTTCCAAACCATGATCTGCCGAATTACGTAACAAATGCTGAAGTGGATCACCAATCTGATCAACAACAGTTCTGTCTAACTCTGTTTCCTCACCTGTAATTGTAAGTTCCATTTTCTTGTTTAAGGTTCTTGACAAATCCCTAATCATTCGAGGATATTTCTGAGTAACACTCTCAATAGGAACCATTCGAACCTTCATTACTGACTCATGAAGATTAGTAGTTATTCTTTCAAGATATTCTATCTGATCATGGAAAGTCTGACCTCCCAAATCACTGCCTTCAGAAACACTTATAGAAACAAGACTATTCTTTGCAATAATAAGCTCTGAAACCTGATTCATGAGAGCATCAAGCTTTTCAATATCTACACGTACTGTTCTACTTGTAGCAGGTTTTGCTGGTGCTTTTTTAGCTGGTGGAGCCGCTTTCTTAGGCTCAGCAGCAACAGGTTTTGTTTCCTCTTTCTTTTCGACACTTGCTTTAGGCTGCTCCACAACTTCAGTTTTTGTCTCTTCTACAATTTCACCTTCTAAATGTATTTTATTTATTTCGCTTCCAACAACATTTTCAATCTCTGAGACATTTTTGGCTACATCAATAATCTTGTCCAATTCTTCAGATGATGAAACAAAGAAACTAAAATCTAATTCGAATTTCTCATCCTCAATATCCTGAGAACTTGGTCTATATACAATAATTTGTCCAAGTTCTTCTACAGCTCTGAATACAAGAAATGCTCTTGCAGCCTTAAGAAGACATTCTTTTTGAATAAAGACCGTAATACCGTATACTTTCTGCCCGTTATCCTTTGCTTCCTTAACAGCCTTTGCTTCACTATCATTCAATTCAAAATTATCAAATTTGTTTGTTACATCGTCAGCTTTTGTCTCATCAGTTGCCTCTTTGGTTTCAGCTGCTTTTTCATCTTTAGACTGTTCGCTTGTCTTACTAGCAACAGGCTGTCCGTTTGCTTTTGCAATAAAATCATTAAGCTCTTTTATAATAAGCTCATTATCATCAGTACCTTCATCCGAACTGCTTTTTACATTTTCAAGATATGCATCTAATGCATCAAGACATTTAAACAATAAATCAATCATCGAACTATCAACGCTGATTTTTTCGCTTCTTACTTCCTGGAAAACATTCTCCATATCATGAGTAAGATGCTGCATTCGTTTAAATCCCATTGTACCTGCCATACCTTTTAATGAGTGAGCTGCTCTAAAAACCTCATTAATAGTGTCCTTATTATCAGGTTCCTGCTCTAAAGTCATAATACAATCGCTAAGAGTCTGCAAATGCTCTGCACTCTCATCAATAAAAATCTCAAGATACTGACTTACATCCATATTATTTTACCCCCACATTCTTCGTGATTGTTTTTGCAACATCCGTAAGGGCTACAACTTCATCTACAACACCAGCCTCAGCTATCGCTTTTGGCATACCATACACAACACATGTCTCGGCATTTTGTGATATTACATGAATAGGTTTATGTTTACCTAATGATAAAATTCCATTAGTACCATCAGCTCCCATACCTGTAAGTACAACACAAACTATTTCATCAAAGCCTGTCTTATTAAGTGAATCATAAGTAACATTAGCACAAGGTCTTAATCCACCTATCGCCGGCATATCATTTAAAGATATCTTGTGATTACCGTCATTGCACTTTTTAACCTCCATGTGATGACCACCCGGTGCAACGTATACCCAGCCTTTCCTGAGTATATCTCCATCTTCTGCCTCTTTGACATTTATAGGACTAATCTCATTCAAACGTTCAGCCATTGATTTCGTAAATCCAGCAGGCATATGCTGTACAAGAATCATTGGTGCGTCCAAATTGTCCGGCAAAAAAGGAATAACACTCTGTAATGCTTTAGGTCCACCCGTAGAACACGCCAATGCAATAAGCTTATTCTTTCCTGTAGCCTTTAAACGTTTGATTGGAGCCGACTGTGCTGATACAGAAACATTACTGATATCATATGCTTTGTTAGACGTTCTCTCCCTCAAAGGTCTTCTTACAACAGCTTTCTCACGTTCCTGCTCTTTTGAAGTCACAGACCTTCTTGTGTTCAAAACAGCTGACAACACTGAAAGCAATCTTTCCCTAAATTCTTCGCCTTTTGCCTCTATTATGTTGTTTGGTTTAGTTACAAAATCGATAGCACCACGTTCTAACGCTAAAATGGTAACCTCTGCATCCTTAGTAGTAAGAGTACTGACCATAATAATATTAGCTTTAATGTTAT
>JAXELM010000148.1:0-24062 GCA_034100525.1 Agathobacter sp. | reverse complement strand
GTATACAGAGGTACGAAATACAAATAAGTATATAAATACTCTTCTGGTATGGCACTATACTTGCCATCGAATCTGAACCAAAGTGCCAGAAAGAATGACAGATTTACAGCGCAAACATCATACAGCATCATGAAAACGCCGGTCATATTATTTATATAATTATGCGTATTTCCTTTTTCTCCTACTTTCTTCATCACTTAGTACACTTTCCATACATATTGCATATTAGTCATTAGTTACATATTTTTTCACAAAAGAAGCGAGTGCGTGAGCCTCGCCTCTTAAGGAATTACAAGTTGCAATTATTTAACTGTTACTTTGATTGTCTTAACAGCTTTGTTGTAGTTCTTGTTTCCAGCTACTGTAACTGTTACTTTGTATGTTCCACGCTTAGCGTTCTTTGCTACAGTTACTTTACCCTTCTTAGTTACTTTAACAGCCTTGTTTGAAGACTTGTAAGAAACAGATTTAACCTTGTTTCCTTTTACTTTGATAGAGAATGATTTTCCTCTCTTAACTGTCTTCTTAGATGGTGTTACAGTAACCTTCTGGTTAGCTTTCTTAACTGTCCAAGTTTTCTCAACTGTTCCAGCGTAGTTTCCTTTTCCTTTAACTGTTACAGTGTACTTACCAGCATTTACTACCTTCTTAGCAGATACAGTTACAGTGTAGTCTGTACCCTTTTTAAGAGTAGTTTTTCCTACTTTAACTGTCACCTTTGGTGTGAGTGCTTTTCCTGTGTATGTTGATGCTGTTACTGTTACGTTTGCAGATTTGAGTGTAGTCTTAGCTGGAGACTCTGCTGCAAATGCTGCTACTGAAGGGATCATTAATGCGATTGTGAGCACTAATGCCAATGCTTTAGTAAATTTCTTCATTGCCCTTTTTTCTCCTTTCAATTTCCGTTGTTAATAGATAAATAATTATTTATATATGATAAATCAGCATCCATCCCACGCATGCATACTGATGTATCCAATATTAATATGATTATTTCGCTTTTTTCTTGGTTTTCTCTCTAGTCTCTGCTCCATAACCATAGCCATAGCCGTAGCCTTCCCCATAGCCGTAACCATGCTTGTAGTACTTGCCATAGTATTTCTTGTAGGCACGTGAAGTGGCCTCTACTCTGTTAAGTATTACTCCAAGCAGCTTGCAGTTTACCTGTTCGAGTTGCTGGAAGGAATGGCGGATTATCGCCTTTGGTGTCACTCCACTTCTTACTACTAGTGCTGCACCGTCGCAGTATGTAGCTACAAGTGCTGCATCCGATACACTTCCAAGTGGTGGTGTATCTATTATAACATATCTATATTCTTCCGCCAGTCTGTCGAGAAGCTCTTTTAGTCTAGAATCTTCTAAAAGGCTAGATGGATTCTCTAATAGGTTAACGCAAGGAACTAAGTATCCGTTCTCTACGTTCGTCTCATATACTATATCCTCGTATTCCGCCTGTCCTGAGAGGAAATATCCGAGATCCTTTATCTCTTCATTCGCTTTGACATTGTATCTTGTCTTGATTACCGATTTACGAAGGTCAAGGTCTACGAATACTGTAGGGAACCCTGCTTCTGCCATCATCTTCCATAAGTTTGTAGATACTGAACTCTTTCCCTCATCAGGCATGCTTGATGTGATAAGGATCTTCTTTGTATTCTTGCCACAGAACTTGATATTGATTCTGAGGCGGTTCATTGCCTCTTCTACAGCGTATGGTAAATCTTTAAACTCCATCTCGAGCTTTTTCATTATCTTCTTCCTCGCTTTCTGCGATGTACTGTCTCTGTCATCTCGCCATCATCACTCTGATTGAAAGCTTTGTTCTCTGGAATAGTAGTAAGTGGTACGATTCCAAATGCCTTCTCCATATCCTCTGCTGAGTGAATTGTATCATCCATCATGAACATAAATATAATCCATCCTGCCGATGCAAGTAATCCAAGCATTCCACCTATCATTGTAAACTTCAGATTGCTTGGTGCACTCTTATGCTCTGCCACTCTTGCTGATTCGGCTATATTTGGCTCTGGTGTGCTCATTGTATCCGGGAGATACTTCTGTGCTACTTTGACTACTTCGTTGGCTATATTCTTTGCCTCTACCGGATCTGTGCTTGTCACTGTCACTCTAAGTACACGAGTATCAGCCGGATTCTCAAGTAAGATCATTCCTGTGAGGTCTTCTGTTGTCATCTCAAGCTTGAGATTCTTTATTACATCATTAAGTACCGGATATGAGAGAATCAATTCCTCGTAGTCCTTTGTAAGTGATGTTCCGATGTTCAGATCCTGTAAATTGACCACTGAATCATTCGATGCTGCTACCACGTACAGCTTCGCTGTCGATTCATATGTAGGCTTAACTAACAGGTATGAGTATAGATTCAATACTATAGCACCTATCATGAAGCACATCGCTATGAAGTGCCATTTCTCAAGGAGTGCCATCGCAAGCTCTAGGAGATCAATCTCTACTTCTTCTGATTCCTTTTTCATTAATATTGGTTCATTTTTCTTTTGCACTGCTGCAGTACTCATATTGTCCTCCGTGTTATTCTGCTTCTGTATAGAATAATTCCAGTATTGCTTTTTGGACGCTGTCTTCATCCGGCACGAGTTCGTCATAACCTAAGTCGCTGACTCTCATCTGACCTTCTATTGTTACGCTTCCTGCGTCCTTGTCCTGTGCCATCAGATATGCTATCTTCGTGAATTTGTTGGCACCGACATTTGTGACCATATATTCTTCTAAGCCCTCGTATATCTCGAGTGCTTTCTTCTCATCGCCTGCACATGTCTCTTTGAGCTGTTCTTTGAGACCTGCCATATATACTGACTGACGTCTCATTCTGTCTTCATTTGTGTCAGCCCCCTCAACTCCCATTCTGGCTCTTACGAAGTGGAATGCCTGTTCATCATTTAAGTGGATTGTCTCACCCTGCTTAAGTGTCGCATCTATTGATGTCAGGTCGTCTTCTACGGTGACTGTTACTCCGCCTACTACATGGTTCAGTACTGTTACTGCGCCCATATTAAGGGCTGCGTATCCGTCTACTTTCACCCCGCCAAGGAAATTCGATACAGCGTTGACTACGTTCTCGGCACTCATCTCAAGTCCGTCTCCGTTCTCGTGTGCCAGTGCTAATACACATTCGCTCGGTCCAAGGTTCGTTCCATCAAGGTCGATTGAATCCTGTTCTATGAGCATATTTCTATCTAGCGTGAGTGTCTGGAATGTTCCATTCGACATATCGCGCACTAGTACCATTACTACGTCACATCGTCCCTGCTCACCATAGTCTGTTGCTTTCTCGACTTTGCCATCTTTGTCGACACCCATGAATATGTATGTCTCGATGTTCTTCTTCGGCATATATTCCTTGCCGTCGTAGACTATGTTCTCGCTCTGCTCAGTCTCTGTATCTATTATATTCATACCTCTATTTGGTTTCTTATTCTGACTGCTTATGGTGACTATTACCACTATAGCTAGTATCACTACTATCGCTATTACGATTAGACTTGCAATCAGTGTCTTCTTGTTATTCTTCATGATATTCCTCTTAGAATAATCCGTAGAAGAAGTCTGAACCAGCTGTTGGCCACTTCATCTCGCATACTATAAGTACACATAGTGCTACGAATAATACGGCTGTTACGCCTATCATTACTTTCTTACTCATGACGTTCTCCATTATTTATGTATTGTATTTATCGCTTATATTTTTCAAATAGCTCTTGGCCACATCTATCAATTTCTTCTAGCTTTTCTGCGCCAAGCTTCTTTGTTATCACTTCTCTACCGTGCCACAGATTAGGTGGTCTGCGATGCATTCCATGGCAATCACTTCCAAGTATGTGTGCCTGATTCTTCTTGAACATCTTGACAAGATCTCTACTCTTGAAGCCTTCTGTAAGCGCCTCGGCATTGATCTGCACTGTTACCGGCATCTCAAGTAATTCCTGTATATACGGCTTATTGCCTGGAATTTTCATAAAACGCTCCAAATGAGCTATTATCAGATGCAGGTGATGCTTGTTGATAAGCATCTCGACATCATCAAGTACGCTGTCACTCCATGTAGTAAACGGCATCTCCAGCAATAAAAGCGATGTACCTTCTACTGCAAGCTCAGATATTCGCTCTGCTCGTCCTATTCCTTCGAAATATGCTACTTCTGCACCAAGCTTTATGGACGGGCAGTTCGCAGGAAGCTTATGCTTTTCATCCATAAGCTGCTCATATGCTGTCTGTCTCTTCTGCAAAAATTCATCTACTTTGCAATCCTGAGCATAAAAATGTGGAGTTGCAATCATCGTATCGACGCCATGAACTCCACAAATCTCTAATATCTGCATTGTCGTTTCCATATTCCTACTGCCATCATCTATTCCCGGCAGAAAATGAGAATGAAAATCTATAATCTGCATATCTCTGACGCTCCTAATACATTGTCAAAATATACTTCACATACTTTATCACAATTACTCTGTTTTGTCTACCTTTTTCGACATATTATACCATGTTTTTTATGCTATACATTAGTTATTTTATCCTTACAGCCTGAACGAGATATCTCTGGTCTGACCTGCTTGTACATGTCGACAATGTGATGATTACACTGTCCGAGGTCACTTCCACTTCGTCTCTTACATTGCCTCCGCCAGCCTCTGCTTTTGCCAGTGAAGTCTCCAGATATGCCCGTCTTCCGAGTTCTGTCGAGAAATCGTTTGTATTTAGTATATGTGCATCATTTGCTGTGTACGCTGCGTATATCTCATATACCATCGTTTCTTCTTCTGTGTAGATATATATGTATTTGTTGTTGTCAAAGAATGTTCTATCCTCGAAGTCATGAAGATTTCTGAACATCATGCCACTCTTCATGTTGTGCCCATAGATTACTGTATTAAAATCAAGAAAATCCTTGTAATTTGCTTTTTCTGTATATATACATCCTGGATAGCCTTTGCTTCCATCCATATTATGAGAAAGATAATAGCTGTCATCTGTTTCGTGCTGTAGGATTGGGTAATCTATCTGTGTGTTTGGGATTGTAATCCATGCATAGATATCCTTATTAAGTCCATGCATAGATTCCCAGTCAAGATTCTTCTGTGGTATATCTACATCATCCGGGAGCGAACTATCTTCTGTGTCTGTTTCTTCTGTATTTATTTCTTCTGTATTTACTTCTGTGTCCATTTCCTCTGCAGGCTGCTGCTGATTGTTATCTGATGTATTATTTACCTGATTCATCATATCTTCATACAGCTTTGCCGACCTGTATTCTACATATTTTCCATAGCCCCACTTTCCAAGTATGACTATTAATATAAGCATAAGAATAATGCTTAACAATTTATATATTATAAGCTGTGTCTCTTTACTCAGCCTTGTTTTCTTGTTTTCTTTCTTATTTTGAGTTTGTTCCTGCATTTGGTTTCCTCTTCAAAAATGCGCGGCAGATAATCCACCGCGCAAACCACATGTTTAAATTTGATTCGAATCTGTCTTTATTCCTTTAAAGACTATGTGCTTTTTTACCATATTTAACTGCCATTCCCATAAGAGCAATGACTGCCACGATTGGTAATACTGGCGCACTTTGACCAGTCTTTGGAGAAGTTGCAGCGCCTGAACCGCCGCTTGTTGGTCTGTTATTGCTGTCATTATTCACATTAACATTGACATTTGCATTTGCGCTTGCATTTGCATTTGCTTTTGCATCTGACTTAGAAGATGATGAACTGTCTGACGCTGTATCATTTGAATTATCATTCGTGTTTGAGCTCTCATTGGTATTTGAGTTCTCATTATTATTCTCATCTGTTTCGCTGTTGGTCTCGTTCGTCTGTGTATTGTCTTCTGTCTGTGGTACAGTCTGTGTAGATGCAACTGATACACCTGCCGGATACTTTACAATTGCGATTGGTGATAATGAGTAGAATGTCGCTCTTACAAATCCGTCGCCTACATATGGTACTATTACTTCCCATGCGCCGTTTGATAATTTGTGTAATATACGTACATTGTCACCTTTCTTGACTCCTGCCACATAGAATGTGAGTGTCACACCCTTACTGAAGTCTTTATCGCTCTTAAGTTCTACCATTCCAAGCACTTCTGCGTCTTCTGAATAACTTGTTGCCTGTGTATTCGCATTAGCTACTTCGTTCGAATCGACTTTGCCTACTTCTACAGTTACTCCTTCCTGCGAAGTCTCGACATTCGATACAGAATCTCTCAGCTGTTGAGCCTTCTGTTCTTCTGTCTCCTGGCTAGTCGGGGATTGTGATGCAAATACCGTTGTAGCTCCCATTGTAAGAACCATCATCGCAGCAAGCAATCCTGCTATTTTCTTCTTCATTGGCTTCTCCTCCTTTCTTTTTCATGTGGTATATCAAAAGTGTTAATCTACTTCTTTGTAGAACACCTCTAATATCATATCTACAAATTCGTCGTCATCTATATAGTATTCTTCGAATTTGTCTCCCTTTTTCGTCTCACCCGGTACTGTATACATATCGTCTTCTGTATATTCGTATTCTATGAGACTGCTCACAAGCTCGGTGAAGTCTACGCTGGTTACCATATAGTCTTCTAATGCACTGTAGATGCTCTCGACTTTTGTGCGGCTTACTCCACTTGAACCTTTGACTGTCATTATATAGTTATTGATGTACTGCTCCTGTCTTCTTAGTCGGTCAGTTGCGCTTCCAAATTCGGTCAAATCACGACCTCTTAAATAAAGATACGCTTCGTCGTCCGTAAGTGTAACGATATCTCCTTTTTTGAGCACATCGCCCTGCGCATTCTTCATATCCTGAAGCACTTCTACCTGTACTCCACCGACTACGTTGTTGATTGACTTTATTGCTCCGAGATTAAATGTTATATATCCGCTTATCGGCAGGTTGTAGAACATGTCTGATACTGCTTTTACTGTTCTGGTGCAGCTAAGCTTCATTCCATCTCCAAATCCATGCTGTACACATATCTGTGCTTCCATATTGCCCATTGATCTGCCGGTTTCGTCGCACACTGCTATTTCCGTCATAGTGTTTCTATTTATGGAGACTATCTTCATCTGTCTGTTAGCATCATCTGCCACAAGCAAAAACATCGCATCCGACTGCCCTCCACTTACGGAGTCCTTCGCAGGTTCTACTTTTCCGTCATTATCTATTCCCATCAACAGATATATCTTCTGGTCTGTATTGTATTTATACTTATGACCATCATGCTCGATGACGCCTTCTGCCCATTTTTCTCCACCCAGCGTACTGTTGGATTCTGCCTTTTCAGTCTCCCAGCTCTCCTTTGCAGGCTTCTTCTGCGGTTCCTGTCTCTCACTGGATGCTGTCTGATAATCCTGATTGGTATCTCTGTTGTTCTGTGCCATGGTTCGGATTCCAACTGCAAGGATTCCGATTATTACCATGGTAAGCACGCCTGCCAGGAAGAACATCACATTATTCAGTTTGTCCGATAATCCCGACTGTCTTCTCTTCACTACTTAGCCTTTCTTTTGTTCGAACTACTCTCTCCATAATAGCTTCCGTAATAACTGCCATAATAGCCGCCATAATAGCTTCCGTCATAACCATTCTTCTTCAGTTTGACTTTGTTTAATACGGCTCCCAATATTTTCACGCCTGATGCTTCAAGCTGTTTTTTTACATTCGTAATCAGTCTTGCGCTTGCTTTCCCCTGAGCTATTACAAGTATCGCTCCATCGCAATGCTTTGCCACTACTGCTGCATCTATTGTAGCACCTAAGGGCGCACAATCAAGTAATATATAATGAAAATGTTCCTTGCCAAATTTGAGCAATTCTTCAAAGTACTTCTTCTCAAGTATCTCTGTCGGATTGGGAACTGATGGTCCTGCAAATATCATAAACAGTCTTGGTATATCTGTGCCATAAAGCACGTCCTCTAATCGTCTCTGTCCTGATAAATAATGCGACAATCCGCATATTTCTCCACCATCCGATGCCTGCGCTCTGAGTCGTCCTACAAAGACAGATTTTCTCATATCTGTATCTATTAAAAGAACTCTCTTTCCTGATTCTGTAAGCGACCTCGCCAAATCCATTGCGACTGTACTTTTGCCCTCGTTTGGAACTGCACTGGTAATGAGGATTGTCTTCACATCGTCACCACAGAACTGTATATTCGTCTTCAGAGCTCTAAGGGACTCTTTCATGGTATAGCTTTGTTCTTTTATCTGTCCAAACTTAACTGTTTCCACTTATCAACTGCCCTTTCTCTTCTGCTTTTTTTGCTTCTTCGGCTTTCTCTTCTCGCCATCATACTCTGCCTCTTCAAGCGGAAGTGTTCCAAGTACATTAAGTCCTATCTTCTTCTCAATATCCTCTGGAAGCATAACAGTGTCATTGAAGAGGTATGCAATCACTATGATTGCCATGGCAAACATTGCTCCAGCCATTACTCCTATTGCTGTGTTCTTTATAATGTTAGGACTAACCGGTGCGCCGTCTGCGTATCCATATTGCTCGATAGTCGGCGGATCCTGCTGCATCTTCTCTGCAATAAACGCAGATGATACATCAGCTATTTCATCTGCTATAACCTTCGCACGCTCCGGATTCTCATCTGTAACGATAATCTCAAGAATTCGCGAGTTCGTAGGGTTATTCAGCTCAACCTTCGATGCCAAAGATGCATAGTCCTCCTTGAGTCCAAGATTCTGTATCACCTGATCCAGAACCGGTCTGTCTTTTACTACTACCATGTAATCATTAGTCAGGCTGGTTCCTGTCTGAATGTCTGCGATACTGGTAATTGATGTACTCTTCGAAAGTACATACAGCTTTGATGTGGACTGATACATCGGTGTCATCAGGAAATAACTCACTGAAAATGTAAGTGTACCGGCAAGTATTATTGCCAATACTATCCATTTCCAGTTAGCAAGCAATTCAAACAACAACTCCTTCAGGTCTATCTCTATTTCGTTGTCATCATCAAAGTTATTTGTTCCCATTTCTTCTCCTGCGTTTATGCGTATATTGTATTTGCTTTTCTTGTCAGGTATTGTTAATTATTTGCCACGGATTATCCGCAAATAATCTGTCAGCATAATCCTCTGTATATTTCTTCGCTACATATTCGTAGCATTGCTGCATATTACATACTCTGTTTTTTATGCCATGACTGTCACTTGCAATGACATCTGTCAGTTTATTTTTCAGAAGCTTCTTACAGAACTTCTTCGTCCGTCTGCCTTCTAATCCAAGAACTGCATCCGCATTATTTTGAATCCATGCTCCCATCTCACGAAGCTGACTGACAAGCTCTATGTCTTCAGTCAGACATCCATATCTTTCAACATGCACTATTATCGGAATAAATCCATTAGCTATCACTTCCTGCGTCATCTTCCTGATATACGAAAACTCGGTATCATGGGAATATTCTGTCAGTATATACTTTGTATCTGCAAGTGTATGGCATCTGTGATTTCTGAAATTCTCTACTATATCACTGTTCACATGATATTCTGTACCGAGATACAGCTTTATGTCCATGCCCTGCGCTATTTCTCTGAGTATTTTGTAATTATATTCCACATCGTCTATTCTATATGGAAACATCCCATGTCGGTAATGTGGAGTCAGAATTATGGTGTCTATCCCCTGCTGTTTTGCCCTTTTAAGCATTTCTACTGCTTCGGTTCTGTCCTGTGCTCCATCATCTACTCCATATAAAAGGTGGCAGTGAATGTCTATTATTTTCTTCATATTATTTCCTGATTTACATTCCTATTAAAGATTATATCGACTGT
Organism: Agathobacter sp.; assembly: GCA_034100525.1. Lineage (GTDB taxonomy): Bacteria > Bacillota > Clostridia > Lachnospirales > Lachnospiraceae > Roseburia. The sequence goes on along the minus strand of JAXELM010000148.1, from coordinate 14,249 downwards.
TTTATTAAAATTTTTAACAGTGAAAGCATGATTATCTTAAAATCCATTGATAAAGAATGATTTTCCACATACATGATATCCATATTTATTTTGTCAAGCACTGGTGTACTCCTATTGCTGTGTACCTGTGCATATCCTGTCATTCCCGCCGGACACCACAGTCTGTAGCTGTACTCTGCCATCCTCTGTGTGTTGTATTTCGTAATCTCTGGACTTTCCGGCTTTGGTCCTACGAAGCTCATCTCTCCTCTGAATACATTATAAAGCTGTGGAAGTGCATATACTCCTGTACGCTTTAATATTTTTCCAACCTTTGAGAGAGTATTCTTCTTTTCATCATCATCTGCTGTGATTCTGAATGTATATCTTTCAAATATCTTGGCATCCTTGGTGCAGCATCTTTGTGTTCTGATTATCGCACCCTGGTCTTCTATGTATATAGCAATCGTTGCTATAAGCATAATCGGCGACAATAATAACATAAATAGTGCTGAAAAAAACATATCGAGAAGTCTTTTTGCTGTATATACTTTGTCTGTGTCATTTCTATATTCGTATTCAAGCAGCATAGTGTCATCAAACTGCTTATAGCTTGCTCCCTGGCTAATCATGTCCTCGATAGATGATGTAAAGTAATACTTCTTCTTCATCTCACAGCATATCTTGAGGAAGTCTCCTCGTGTCTCTGGTGAGAGGTTGTAAAGGATTATAACATCATTTGCCTTTATCTGTTCTATCAGAACCCGCGCCTCAAGGTCTTCACTTCCTATGCAGGTGAATTTGAACTTGTGCTTGTACTTATCGAGAAGTCGCTTTGCGAATGCTCTCGCTCCATCGTCTGACACACCCTTGCCATGTACTAAAAATGTGGTCTGTGGTGTTTGTTTTTTCTCTAATATCTGCTTTGATATCAATAAAATCAGTGCTGTTCCACACAACTGTCCGAGCATTGCTTCAAGCATCGGAAGTATCATCGGCATCTGTTTCCCTATAAGTCCTGCCTCTATTACCATAATCACATCCGGCACTACTATTGCCATCAGCTGTGAGAATATCTCCTCCTCTTTGTTCCTCGGACTCATCCAAAAATAAATAAGTGCATACACAAGTGCCGTCACAATCGTGCTGACCAGCGGGTCTTTTGCTCCTATTAATGTATTATAAAATGGTACCCATACTATTACAAAAAGTGCTATAACCCATGCACTTATGACTATTTTTCTTTTGCTCATATACTACTCCATCTTGTCTTTTTTTGTGCGTAATCATACACATATAGTATATATCATAATAGTCTTTGTAACAATAGAAAAAAGCGGAATTCTTTGGATTACTCCTTTGGAATTCCGCTTTGCTTTGCATCGAATTAATTTAATTCTTATTTGGTTACTTTAACCTTCTTTACCGAACTGTAAGCTCCATATATCTTCTTACCTTTTACTGTCTTGTATGCTCTTACCTTGACATAATAAGTCTTGTTCTTTGTGAGCTTTTTGATTGTTGCGCTTACTGTCTTGTTCTTTGTAACTGTTACTTTCTTTGCTCCCTTGAAGTTCGACTTCTGTGAGTACAAGATTTCGTAACCTGTCACTGATGTATCTTTCTTCCATGTCACTTTGAGTTTCTTGCCCTTTTCGTTCTTGAGGGATGAAAGACTTGCTTTCTTTGGTGTTACTGTGATTGTTACTTTTACTGGTTTGGCTGCTTTGTATTTTGCTGTCTCTGGTGATGTCAGTGTAATTGTTGCTGTTCCAATACCTTTTACTGTCACTTTTCCAAGAGCAGTTACTGTGACTACTTTCTTGTCGCTTGTTGCGTATCTTACTTTCTCGCCAGTGGCTGTCTTTGCGCCTAATGAGAGAGCTTTGCTGCCGACGGCTACTGTGTAGCTCTTCTTGCTGACTTTGATTGTCTTTGCTGCTTTCTGCTGTGGCTGTGGTTCTGGTTGCTGTGGTGCTGGTTCTGGCTGTGGTGCCGCCGCAACATTTATTGTAACATTTACTGGTTCAGCTGCTTTATAGTTTGTTGACTCAGCTGATGTAATAGTTATTACTGCTGTTCCTGCAGCTACTACTGTTACAGTTCCATTTGCATCTACTGTTGCTACTGCTGTATTTGAGCTTGTATATGTTAAGCTCTCGCCTGCTGCTGTGCTTGCTCCAAGTGAGAAAGCTGCATCGCCTACTGTCTTGTTGTAGCTTGTTGCTGAGACAGTGATTGACTTTGTCTTCTTCTCTGGTGCTGGTTGTACTGGTGCTGCTGCTACATTGATTGTAACAGTCACATCATCCGCCGCATTGAAGTTTGCTGATGCTGGCGAAGATATAGTAATTTCCGCTGTTCCTGCTCCGACTAAGGTTACTGTTCCATATGTATCTACTGTTGCTACTGCTGAGTTTGAGCTTGTATATGTTAAGCTCTCGCCTGTTGCTGTGCTTGCGCCAAGTGAGAAGGATGCGTCGCCTACGGTCTTGCTGTAGGTTGTTGATGGAACTGTGATTGACTTATCAGCTTTTTCAATTGTGAATGTCTTTGTTATTGTTCCTGTGTACCAGCCTTTACCTGTTATTGTGGCAGTTGCTGTTCCTGCGTTTATGTTATTAGTGTATGACACATTATAATCACTTTCGTCATAAAGTTGTATACTATTTTCATCAAACACACTAACAACTGGCATTAATGGAGCTCCTGAGTATACTTGATCATCTACATATACTTCATATTGTCCTTCATCAATCGACATAACCACTGTATTGAGTGATACGCTTGTTTTTCCTACAACATTTTGACTTGCAATATCTTTTACAACTAAGTACAGCTTGTATTCATCTTCAGTAATACTATTTGAATTGAAACTAACAGCATATTTACCATCTTTCTTTGTACAACTATAACCAGCCTTTTCTGCTTCATCAGACAAAAATGAGTTATATCATAGTTATTATTATCTAATGTTGTCTCGCCATTTTTCACCTCAAGATAAGGAGTAACATTGAACCTTTTACTATGTTTTGAAAATTCAAGGCTATCAACATTTGTAGATAAATTTACAGAAAGAACATTCACTTTTTCACTAGCAGCATTTTTCACGATTTCCGCAGTTTCATCACTACAAACAACTGTAATTGGCAAACTACTGTTTCCATTATCAAATGCTGTTTCTGCAATACTCTCTACAGTATCAGGTATTGATACAGTTTTAAGACTTGTACAGCCCTTAAATACATCTTCTCCAATACTTGTAACACCTTCAGGAATTTCGACTGTTTTAAGACTTGTACAGCCATCGAAAGTTCCTGCTTCTATCGTTTCAATAGTCTCTGGAAGAGCAATTGACTCAAGAGATGTACATCCTTTAAATGCATTCGCCTCAATCTTTTCAACTGTATTTGGAAGTTCAATTTTTGTAACATTCGAACCTTCAAATGCGCCTTCACCAATTGATGCAATTTCCATATTTCCTGCAATATCATAGTTTGCAAGCGCCTCTCTTGCAGAAATACTATCAGGAATATTTGCAATATTATCTTCTGTTGCAGTAAGATTAGCTATTGTATATGCCGTTACTCCTGCTGTTAACCTAGCTAGATTTATAGAGTATTTGATGAGTTCAACCTTCATATTGTTATTCTCATCAATAGAAGTTATTTTATACTGTGTACGTGGATTACTTCCAAATTCGAAAATTCCATTTTCCCATCTCGCATATATTTTTGTATTATTATTAACCTCTGTTGTAGAAAGGAATCTTTGTCCTTTTCCATTTCCACCTGACGCAATCTCCATATACCAACCAAAGAAGAAGTTGTTGTCACCATTATAACTCTGTAAAACTGGAAGTTTGTTATCTGATTCATTCTGTGAAATAGAATCTCCTTTTTTCACTTCTATAGAATCATACTTATCACCCTCATTTTGCCCTTTGTTATACAAATCAACCTTTACATTGGCATTATCTGTTGAACTATTTTTGTCAATTATTTTTACAGCAACTTCTTTGTTATTTGTAACATTTGGAATTGTATACATATATACCTTTCCACTTGTTGCATTTGTATCTGTTGCTAATGGATCATTATAGTTCAATTCGACTGGTGATATAATGTTTCCATCTACTTTTATAATAATATTCTGTGTATCAATTGCGTCTTGCGATGCAATATATTTAAATACATAGTCACCATTATTCTCGACTGTATTTTTTTGTGGATTTGCAAGTACATATTTTCCCGAATCACCTTTAAAGGTAATGACACTAGGAGTCTTTAGATATGTACACACTAATGTTAAATTACCATTTGTACTTAGAGATTTTGTAACTTTTCCTTTCTTTAAATCTCCAATCTTGAATTCTGCTACTGTATCTCTAGTAAATTTATAATTTTCATTTGGTGTAAGTACAATTGTTGCCTTATATACAGAGGCGCCATTTACTGTTGTATCGCTTGTGTTCCATTTCTCACTTACAATTGTGTAACCTTCATCTTCTGCTGGTATTGACAAATTAGGAAGAGCATCTCCGATATTCATTTCAGAAGAATTAATTGACACCGATGGAATAATATTCTGTGTTATAACTTTTCCACGTGAAAATGTAAAAATACAATCCGAACCACCACTCAGAGAAATATAATATACTTTGCCTGCCTCTAATTTAGCCGAACATGAAGTTGTTGGACTAAAAGCACTTGCTAACACAACACACGAACTATTTCGTATATACATGCTCTTAATTGACGAATACATTGGATTAGTATCTTGCCAGCTTATTGTATATTCTGCGGTCTCTTCAGGTACAAATTCATATAATACACTATTTCCGTTTTGTTTAGGTGAAAATTGTATTTCTCCAACACTTAACTCTGGTAATGTAACATGTTTTAAATATTCATCTACAGAAACTGCTTCAATATAAGTACTCGTTGTAATAGTTTCCTGCATGTAGCTAAGTATAATAGGAGCTGTATTATCCGCACCAAACATATAATTTGCCCAAATGCTACCATAACCATACTTTCCTTCAAATGTAATGCTTGTACCATGTGATTCTACCTTTACATTTTCTGATGTATCATCTAAGTATTCAATAGTAATTTCTGCTCCAAATAAATCTAATGTTGCCCCCAAAGGAAAACATATATATATATTATTTGGTGCCTTACTGAACTTAATATCTTTTATAGGTATTTCACCAACTTCATATTCTACATCAGCTTCACATCCCATATATGTTAACTTTGCGCAATTTATCCCTATGGATGTAGATATATTGGTCAGCTGAGCTATATATCCATCAATATAAGCGGATTGGGAATTATCTTGGAATGACAATTCTTCTGATTTTGTTCCATCTTTATAATTAATTTGGAACAAAATCTCCGACAAATACTTCTGCATCTCTTGATATGCGTTCATTCCATAGAATACCTTATCAACAAACGGATTCTTGATAATTGTAATACTCTCAACCGGAGTTTCTTTGTCAAAACTTGCTGGTATTTCAGCTTCTTTTCCTCCCCAGTTATATATTATTGCATTATCATTTGATACAGTAACATATTCCGCTCCATAACGCATTTCAGTTTTTTTCCATTTTAAGGATAATGGCATACCATGTAGTGAATATTGATTATTAGATAATAGCTGATAAAAACCACCAAACACTCCATAAGATGTATATTCCGTATTTTCAGCAGAATATGTTATATAATATGCTGTTCCTTGCAATTCAATTCCAAAATTTGCATATATACTATCTTCAAATGTATATCTATGCGCTGCTGGAATATCACTAATTCCATACGAACTTATTTTTATATCATTTCGACTCAAATTTTCGTTATTTGTAACATATGCGATAGCATCATTACCCATTGAAGATGACGTTACAATATAATAAGTTTTCCCACCCTCAAGACTAATAGAGACAGGTTCATTTTGTGATAAATAATCTAATTTATAAGGTAAATATTGATTATATACATTGATTGTCATACTGCCACTTAGTAAAAAAGCATGATAAGTAATATCATTTTGTGGTTCAACTTTATATAATTTTGATTTTTTATCTTGTACTTGATGAGAAATCCAAATTGAATCAGTCAATGTGTCATCTATTGCTGAAGCAATATCTGATACACTAATATTTACAGGACATGATTCATTTATATAATACACATTTAAACTTAATTGACTTGGATTTGTATTTATCGATGAATATAATGAAAAACCATATCTTCCAATAGTCTCTACATAATTATCATGTTCTGTAATTTTAACTACTTCTTCTTTGTTATCTTTATATACAATTTTAATTTCTGCACCATAAAGATCTGCGATATTTTCTTTGAATGGCTCATATTGAATTTTTTCCGGGTTTTTTATAATAGTCATTTCTTTAACTGGATCTTCAGAAATCTTTACAGGTAATGAGTATTCCTTGCCACCTACATTAAAGATAGCAGCATTATCACCCAAATTCGCATACCCATCTTCCATTTTTTCCCAGCCCTTAAAGTTTACTGAAAAAGGAGTACCTGCCCCCATCGTTCCAGTTTTATAATACACGAATCTAGTTTCCCCGATTGAATCTATCTCGGTAGTTTGACTTGTATCATTCACAAAAGTAACTTTTAGCTTTAATCCATTGAAGATTTTATCAGAGTTCATCCCATATCCAGTTTTAGTTTGACATTGAAATATATACTCTGATACTGGTTTACTTTCTAACTCAACTGATACAATAGGCGAGTCTGCATTTGGATTTGTCGCATTAGAATCCGTTGCATTTGAAGCTGTAACGGTTTGCCCTTCTACAATCGTCCCCCTTTCTTCATTATTTGTTTCCGTAGCATATACATATGCATTCTGTGGCAATGCAGTAAATACCATTGCAAACGCTAAAATATATGCTAGCATTCTTTTAATTCTTTGCATACTTTCTCCTCCTTGTAAGCAATTTATTAGTACTATTTTACTGCGTTTGTATATTATTTTCAATCTAAAGGTGCCACAGCACTATATTTTTATGACATTTGCACCATTTTCTCGATCATTCTTTATTTAGTTTGCTATTTTTTTATTTATTGTCGTTTCGAGGTATATCAATTATTTATGCCCAAAAGATTTGCATCCTTACATAAAATATAAAAAACGGAATTCTTTGGATCACTCCTTTGAATTCCGTTTTTTCTAATTTGAAATAAATAAATTGTATTTCCTGTTGTTTATAGCTATTTAGTTATTTTAACCTTCTTTGTAGCACTGTAAGCTCCATAAATCTTCTTGCCTTTGACTGTCTTGTATGCCCTTACTCTTACGTAGTAAGTCTTTCCTTTTGTCAGCTTCTTGATTGTTGTGCTTACTGTCTTGTTCTTTGTAACTGTTACTTTTTTTGCTCCCTTGAAGTTTGATTTGAGAGAGTAATATACTTCGTAGCCTGTTACTGCTGTGTCTTTCTTCCATGTCACTTTGAGCTTCTTGCCCTTTTCGTTCTTGATAGATGAAAGACTTGCTTTCTTTGGTGTTACTGTGATTGTTACTTTTACTGGTTTGGCTGCTTTGTATTTTGCTGACTCTGGTGATGTCAGTGTAATTGTTGCTGTGCCGATACCCTTAACAGTTACCTTACCTACTGCACTTACTGTTACAACCTTCTTGTCACTTGTTGTGTATTTCAGCTTTTCGCCAGTCGCTGTCTTTGCGCCAAGTGAGAATGTTTTGCTTCCAATGGCTACTGAGTAGCTCTTCTTGCTTACTTTGATTGTCTTAGTTACTTTCAGCTGTGTTGTTGGTTCATCGACTACATCTATTATTACAGTCACGTTTGACGCCGCATTATAGTTTGCTGACTCTGGTGAAGATATCGTAATCACAGTTGTTCCTTCACCTACTACTGTAACAGTTCCATTTGTTGCTACTGTCGCTACAGATTCATTTGAACTTATGTATGATAAGTTCTCTCCTGCTACTGTGCTTGCTCCAAGTGAGAACGTTTCATCGCCTACTGTCTTACTATAGTATATTGCAGGAACAGTAATTGATTTGTTTGCTTTTTCAATATTATATGTTTTGCTTATTGTTCCCTCATACCAGCCTTTACCACTTACTGTTACGGTCGCTTGGCCAGCGTTAATATTATTTGCATATGCTGCTTCATAATCAATATACTGGATGAGTATATGCTGATTATTTGATACACTTATTGCGGGTTTTATTTCATTTCCCGAATATATATTCCCAAAATTATTCAATGATAAATTATATGAACTGATATCAGTTTTTTTAGCTGTCAATTTTATGTTTTTGTATATTGATGTTTTTGCTCCAGTATAATCAACTGCGTATATTGAAAGCATGTAATCTCTTGTTGGTATATTATGTGTTGAATCTAATGAGATAGTATATGTTCCATCAGGATTCTTTTCTACAAAATATCCTGCTGCAATAGCTTCCTGCGACAGTTCAAATGTTGTTGTATAATTAATTATTTCTCCATTTTCTATGTTATAAATTTTTGCTGATAAATTCTGTTGCGAATTTTCTTTTGTGAACACCATTTCTTCGGTATTGACCGATATTCCAATACTATCTTCAGATGGAACAATTATCTCTTCTTTCTCAGTGTCTGTGAATGCTTTTATTCTTATATTTCTATCTGTATTTTCTCCATAATCAAACCATCCAGAACTATAGAAAAAGCTTTGGCCTTTTTCGGCATGAGTATTAGTGTTGAACCATGAATCGGTCTTTGGAAACTCACATAAAAAAGAGACTCCAGCTTCTCCTGTTAATTCAATCACAACGGAAAATGTATCTGCGTACTTTAGTGACACAGGATTGCTCAGTGTTACTGTATACATTCCTTCAAATGTAGTCTCTCCTGTCGTGGTACATACTAATGTCCCACTTTCAGGATTATTGGCATCCGTAAGATTTTTGTATATTTTTACGGTGTAATGCTCGCAAGTATTTTCTGTTCCAAAACATATTGCTTTTAAGGATTCCTGACCTTTTTTTGCAGTGAATATATTTGCTGCTTTTGCATAGTTCTCTTTTCCAAAAGGATATACGCCTCCATCGTATTGATAATTATTGTCATAATACTCATCCGTTGAAGCCTTCTTGTCCGATACAAATTCGAATGAATATGCAGCTTCACTTAACGATTTATCATAATACGACATCCAGAAATAGCCTTTATAGCATTCATTTTCAGTCGTTCCATTACCGCCCCAGCTATTTCTAATCAACCATGCCCCATCTGCTACGGGAGTTTCTTTAAAATTATTTTTCGAATAATTATCATCCCACCCTACTATCGTAACTGCATGGTTTTGCTTATCCGTTATAGCACTATAATAATATGAATTAGTACTATAATTATAGCAATTGGAATCATCCAAATAGCTCACACCCAATGCTCCATTGTCCATAATCATCTGCTTTGCTGCGTCTCTATCTTCTGTTAGATTGATTATATATGCATTTTTGAGATGCGCCACGTCATCATATGCATATTTGTCATCTAAACCATAGCTTTGCACATTTGCTGCTGTCTCATAAGGAAATTTTGCTTCAGATGCCGCTCCAACCCACGATGAATATGACTGCATTGCTAAAATCAGATTCCCACCTTCATTAAGCATATTTTCATCATCCGCAAGATAGTTTCTATCACCATTTGTTCCACCAAGCGGATCTTCAACTGTACGATTTGTGAAATTTACTAGATGCAGTTCGCTAAGATCTATTAATGTATTTTCTTTTTTCATCAAGCTGATTTCAGCCAAGGTAGTAGAACTAAACGCCCAACAGGTCCCATATGGAGACTGATCACGAATGGCTGGTAAATTTTGCGTTTTATAGCTTGTAGGTATTGCAGAATAAGCACTTACTTTGTTCCTTGCAATCTCATCATCTGTTTTTACAAGCGGGGTTGCAGGAACATCCAATTCGTAGTGGTATGTTTGTTTTGCATTTGAATTTACATTCGTGTTTGTATTTTGTTGGTTTTGCGAATATGCAATATTATTAGAATTAAACAATATTACTGCAATTGTCAGGGCACTTACTAGTTTTCTTTTGATTTTCATATTTTTCCTTATGATATAGTTATTGTTTATCATTCTTTTCATATAAACTTCATAAAATGATACATTGATTTATATTTATCCATGTTTATAGATTTTATAAAGATTTAAGATGCTTTTTCTCACTTGTGTTGTAAACTGAATTTGTACTGTATTTTACTATACTTATACTACATTTTTATATAAGGGGGGAATATATATTTTAAAAAATTTATTTTCAATTTTCTTCTTGAAAGTTTATCTCTTGCATATTATAATGAACACATAAAAAAGCAACCGCCCACAAAGTGGTTAGCCTCGTAAATGGTTATTAAATAAGCCACTCGTCCGCCAAGACAAGAGTGGCTTATTTATTTTCGCTTGTTGTTCCTATCTATGTAGGCAAGCAGTGCGATTAGAAATGAACCGCCTAAAAATAACAGGCTTAAAACTTCATACATATCCATCAGCACCACCTCCCTTCTATCTCTAGTATGGGAGGCTACCACTCTGTACACGATTACTTCTCATGTCGGTAGTGTATCACAATTTACATAAGCCGACAATCTTCTTTTCAAAATAGTTTGTAATTTCACGGTTTACCCTGCGCTATGTTTTTACCCCGTTTTTCACTGAATAATTCCCTTATTTTCTGCATTTTTATACTTCTAACAAAATATTAAAAAACCCCACACATTTTGCGGTTTCCCGCAATGTGTGGGGTCTTCCTGTTTTGAATAATTATTCCTTAGCACACACCCTGAGCTAACATAGCATCTACTACTTTCTCGAATCCAGCGATATTAGCACCTGCTACATAGTCGTCGTTTCCGCCAACTGTCATGTTGTATCTCTTAGCAGCGTCTGAAATGTTAGCGTAGATTGTCTCCATGATTCCTTTGAGTTTTCCATCAACCTCTTCGAATGACCATGATAGTCTCTCTGAGTTCTGGCTCATCTCAAGTGCTGATGTTGCAACACCACCTGCGTTTGCAGCTTTTCCACCAACGAAGAGAACACCATTCTCCTGAAGGTATTTTGTAGCGTCAAGAGTTGTAGGCATGTTAGCGCCCTCTGTTACAGAGATAACGCCGTTAGCAACAAGCATCTTAGCATCTTCGATGTCTAACTCGTTCTGTGTAGCACATGGAAGAGCAAGATCTACCTTGTACTGCCATACACCGTGCTCACCGTTCTTCTTCTCATGGTACTCAGCACTTGGTCTAGCTGCTGCATACTCTGTAAGACGTGCACGCTTAACTTCCTTAACCTCTTTAAGAAGCTCTACATCTATTCCTTCTGGATCATAAATCCATCCTGTAGAATCAGAACATGTTACACACTTAGCTCCAAGCTGATGCGCTTTCTCGATAGCGTAGATAGCAACGTTTCCTGATCCGGAAACTGCGGCTGTCTTTCCAGCGATATCAATGTTGTGATCCTTTAATAATGCATTTGTAAGGTAAAGTAATCCATATCCTGTTGCCTGTGTACGAGCAAGTGATCCACCCCATGTAAGTCCTTTTCCTGTAAGAACTCCTTCAAACATTCCCTGGATTCTCTTGTACTGTCCAAACATATATCCAATTTCACGAGCTCCTGTTCCAATATCTCCAGCTGGTACGTCAACATCAGCTCCGATATGTTTTCCAAGCTCTGTCATAAAACTCTGGCAGAATGACATGATTTCTCTATCTGATTTTCCCTTAGGATCGAAATCAGAACCACCTTTACCACCACCGATTGGAAGTGTTGTAAGTGAGTTCTTAAAAATCTGCTCAAATCCTAAGAATTTGATAATTCCTAAATTTACTGAAGGATGTAATCTTATTCCTCCCTTGTATGGTCCAATTGCATTATTGAACTGTACACGGAAACCTCTGTTTACCTGAACGTTACCATTATCGTCTACCCAAGGTACACGGAACATGATTTGTCTGTCTGGCTCTGTGATTCTCTCTAAGATAGCTTCCTTTCTGTATAATTCCTCGTTTGCATCAATAACTGGACGTAATGACTCTAATACTTCCTCTGCTGCCTGTAAGAATTCTGGCTCAGATGCATTTTTCTTTTTGAGGTTCTCTAATACTTCATCAACGTATCCCATTTTCTAATCTCCTTTTTTGACATATTTTCGATTTAATAATTTTATTTTATAAGAAAACCACTTATCTAACAAGTTATTTTTGAAGTTTTGCCATAAAAAAAATTCATTTTATATATTATTTGTATTTATACATAAATCCGACTTTATAATGTTATGTGCCTATAACTTTATTTATTTAATTATACGCTTTATAATTTTGCAAGTTTTATGTTTCAAACTTTCATTTTTTAATATGAATATATTAAATGTCTTTATAGCATTATTGTCTTATGCTATATAATATTTTTGTTGACTTTATTATATACAAGTTTTATTGTATCTAAAGTAATTTAACATTTGCTAGGGGAGTCTCTAGCTGATTCTATAACTATACTAAAGGAGGATATTTTATGTTAGATTTCTTCACTACCACAGAAGGAGCCTGGGATGATGGTTCTGTAAGATTGAAAGCGATTGGTATCGCAGTTGTTGTGGTCATAATATTGGCTCTTGTTATCATTTCAGCTATCTCTCATCAGAGAAATTCTGAAAACAAAAAGATTCTGACCACTAAACAGCTTGTTTATTCAGCTGTTGCAATTGCGCTTGCAATAGTCTGCTCTATGATTAAGTTCTCAAGCCTTCCAATGGGTGGTTCAATCACTTTATTCAGTATGCTTTTTATTGTACTAATTGGATATTGGTACGGACCTTCTGTTGGTATCATGACAGCAGTCGCATACGGATTGCTTCAGTTTGTACTTGAACCAATCTTCTACACTTTGCCACAGATGCTTATCGATTATCCATTAGCATTCGGTGCACTTGGACTTTCCGGTTTTTTTCACAAGAAGAAGTTTGGTCTTCAAATCGGATACATTGTTGGTGTAATCGGAAGATATGTTTTTGCAGTAATCTCAGGATATGTTTTCTTTGGCGCATATGCACCTGAAGGAACGCCTGCCATTGTGTATTCTCTGACTTATAATGCTACATACATTGTTCCAGAGGCGATTGTTACACTGATACTTATCTCAATTCCAGCAGTATCAAAAGCTCTTTCTATTGTAAAATCTAGAGCTACAACTTAATTGTTATTCACAAATTTTTGTTTGTCGAAATGGGGTGGCAACCGCGTTACAGGTTATCGAGGACATGAGTTGAGGCACTATGGGAGATGGGACTATTGTAGTTGTATATATGATTTGAGGGGATAGTAATATATTTTGTGCGTTTGTGTCCTCGCATTAAGAGGCTCTAAATAATTCGCCAACGATATCGATGAGTGACGCTGTCGCTCATATTCGCCGTCCTGGCTCATATTCGCTGAAATTGCCGTCCATGGCAATTTCCCATCTGATTACATACGAATTATTAAGAGTCTCTAAACACTGCGGATGCACTTAAAAAATATATTACTATCCCCTCAAATCATTTTAAAATCACGAAAGTCCCATCCCCCATAGTGCCTCAACTCATGTCTAATACAGGCTGTGATGCGGTTGCCCTACACGTCGATAAACGTTCTGGAAATTTCTCAGATTCTTCACAAAGCAAAACTACCTATGCGTGGTGCAAAAATGTTGTTGCGTAGGTAGAAACGAAGTAATAATCCCTACGCAGAGTAAAAAATCGTCACTGTGTAGGGATAAATGAAGCAATAATACCTACGCAAAGTGAAAAATCGTCACTGCGTAGGGAAAAATCGAACAAAAATCCCTATGCAGAAGTTAGAAACTATCACTGCGTAGGAAGAAATTGAACAAAAATCCCTACGCAGGAAAATAAATGTCTCGTGCGTAGGAAAATTGGATAAAATTGCATACGCAAAACAGTGAAATGACCAGTGCGTATAACGAAATAGGCGAAAGTTGTATACGCAGAACTTAGAAATGGTCACTGCGTATAACGAAATAGGCGAAAGTTGTATACGCAGAACTTAGAAATGGTCACTGCGTATAACGAAATAGGCGAAAGTTGTATACGCAGAACTTAGAAATGGTCGCTGCGTATAATGAAACAGACTAAAATTGCATACGCAGACCCTAGAAATGGTAAGTGCGTATAAAGAAGTAGCCTAAAACTGTATACGC